>CAZULK010000099.1:0-9915 GCA_964621225.1 uncultured Melioribacteraceae bacterium
AATGAATTCGTGGGCTGATTTAATGAATTCGTGGGCTGTTTTCAAACCCATGGATACAAAACCCACGGATTTATCCGTGGGCTATGAGAAACATAAACATATAATTAACCGTTTCAACGGTTTCAATAGGAGGTATAAAGATGTCCCATTCACTAACCAAAATTTGGATACATCTTGTCTTCGGTACAAAAAACAGAATGCCGCTAATAAATGCCTCATTTGAAAAGAAATTATATTATCATATCAAGCAAATCGTTGAAAATGATTTTCATTGCCGCTTAAAAGCTATTAATGGCACTTCAGACCACATTCATCTTCTCATACTATTAAACAACAATTATTCTATTGCAGAAATTGCCAAAAACATAAAAGGAAATTCTTCTCATTGGATTAACCAAAATGAATTTACAAGAACAAAATTTGCTTGGCAAACGGGTTACGGCGCTTTTTCTATTAGCCAATCCATGATTGATCATTTAGTGAAGTATATAGATAATCAAAAGGAACATCATAAAAAAACCACATTTGCCGATGAGTATAAAAAATTCATGAAAACATATGGTCTAAATTGATAACAACGGAAATCCTTTTATTTAATCCCGGATCATAGACCCTATTAGAAACAACTTCTTAAGTTATTGTCACTTTAAATTTCCTCCCGTTAATTCTCTTCGATGTTCAGATTTATGAATGCATTTTAACTTGATTATTTACGCTTTTTTTAGGAGTTTAGATATGGTATAAATGCCTTTTAATTATGAAACAAAAAATTAATTTCATATTAAACGATTTACCCTTAACTGTTGAAGTCGAACCGACTCTGCCGCTAATCGACTTCATTAGGGAAAAGAGGCATTTACACGGAACAAAATTGGTGTGCAAAGAAGGCGATTGCGGTGCATGTACTGTAATGGTGGGTGAATTAAACAAAGATTCCTTGAGTTATAAAACCGTTACTTCGTGCATCTATCCAATTATAAATGTAAACGGCTGCCACGTGGTTACAATTGAAGGATTAAACCAAGACTTTTTAACTCCGCAACAAAAATCATTTGCCGACGAAGGTGCCTCCCAATGCGGTTTTTGTACACCCGGATTTATTGTTTCCCTCACATGTTATTTTTTGAATAACGATACTTATAATTACATCGATGCGGTAAATTCCCTCGGCGGAAATGTGTGCAGATGCACGGGGTACGAATCCATAAAAAGAGCCGTACACAATTTACTGGATGACATATCAAAAAAAGTTGATTCAAATATTGAACTTCTCATAAAGCATAACATCATTCCGGAATATTTCAGAGAAGTAAAAGAAAAACTCAGTTCAATTCCGGCAACTCACAATCAAAACGGTACGGTGAAAAAAATAGTTGGCGGCGGTTCAGACCTTCTGGTTCAAATACCCGATAAACTTTTACACGAAGATACATCACCGGCAAAGGAGATAGTCGGTAATGAAATTTCAGAAACAGAAAACGAAATAATACTGCAAGCCGGAGTAACATTCGAACAATTCAAAAGGTCGGATTTAATTAAAGATTATTTCCCTTGGCTTCCCAAACAGCTAAATCTTGTTGCATCTCTACCGATTCGAAATATGGCTACAATAGCCGGCAATATAGTTAACGCCTCCCCGATTGGAGATTACACAATTATTCTTTTAGCATTAAATTCCACCCTGGTTATTTCAAACGGAAGCAGAGAGCGGGAAGCGAATTTATCCGAATTTTATTTGGGTTATAAAATAATAAATCTGGAGAAGGGTGAATTTATTAAAGAGATTAAATTCCCCAAACCCACAGGTGATTATTATTTCAATTTTGAAAAAGTATCCAAACGAACACATTTGGATATTGCGAGTGTTAATTCAGCATGTTTGATCACGTTAAATGGAAATACAATTGAAAATTGCAGAATTTCCGCCGGCGGTGTTTCAGCAATACCAAAGTATTTATCGAAAACATCTTCCTATTTGAGAAATAAAGAAATATCGCCACAGATTATTAACGAATCGATAAACATTGCTCAAAATGAAATTGCTCCCATTTCCGATATACGCGGAAGCGAAGATTACAAGCGGTTATTGCTTTCGCAATTGATTAAAGCTCATTTTATAACCATTATGCCCGAACTGATGTTGGAAGACGAATTGGTATGAATAACAGTGATATTATAAAACATATCAGAGGAGAATCAATATTCCTGGACGATATGCCGGTTCCTGAAGGAACTCTTTATGCAGCTTTATTCACTTCGCCTTTAGCTCACGGGAAAATATTAAAATTAGATACTTCGGAAGCTTTAATCGAAGGAGTTCATGCAATCTACACCGCTAAAGATATTCCGGGTGAAAATCAAATCGGGAATATAATACCTGATGAAACACTCCTCGCCGAAGATACGGTTGAATATATCGGAGAGCCTATCGCCATCGTTGTTGCAGAGAGCCAATCAATTGCCAAAGCAGCAAGAGAGAAAATAAAAATTGAATTGGAAGAACTTCCCGCTATTACAGACCCAAGGGAAGCATTTGCAAAGGGAAGTTTAATTACCGAACCGGTAACATTTTCGAACGGTGATGTAGATAAAGCCTTTGGGGAATGTGATAAAGTTTTTGAAGGCAGAGTAGAAATTGGCGGGCAGGAACATCTTTATCTCGAAACTCAGGCAGCCCTTGCAATTCCCGCCGAAGACGGAGGAATTAAAATTTATTCCTCCACCCAAGGTCCCACGGCAGTTCAGCGTGCAACCGCAAAGGTATTGGGACTCCCGATGAACAAGGTTGAAGTTGATGTATTAAGATTAGGCGGCGGATTCGGAGGTAAAGAAGATCAAGCAACACCTTTTGCCGCAATGGCTGCTTTGGCTGCGGTAAAATTAAACAGACCTGTAAAACTTGTGCTTTCCCGTCACGACGATCTATTTATAACCGGGAAAAGGCATCCATATTCTGCTGATTATAAAATCGGACTGAATAATGAAGGCAAAATGATTGCTTACGAAGCTACGTTCTACCAGAATGCCGGAGCCTGTGCCGATCTTTCAACTGCTGTTTTGGAAAGAACTCTCTTCCACGCAACTAACAGTTATTTCATTCCGAACGTAAAGACTACGGGAATATCATGTAAAACAAATTTACCTCCCAATACCGCCTTCAGAGGTTTCGGCGGACCACAGGGTAAGTTTGTGATTGAATCCGCTATTTACAAAGCCGCTAACGAAATGGGCATTCCTGCATATGAGATTCAAAAGAAAAATCTGTTGAAAGAAAACGACTTCTTCTATTACGGTCAAAAAGCCGAAAGGGTTAATAGTATAAAATGCTGGGAAAAAGCAGAAGAGCTATATTCATTCCAACAGAAACTCGAAGAAGTAGAAGCATTCAACAAGAAAAACAAAATAATGAAAAAGGGTATTTCACTAATGCCCATCTGTTTTGGCATTTCCTTTACGAGCAGTTTTTTGAATCAAGCCAGCGCACTTGTTCACATTTACACCGACGGATCGATAGGGATATCCACAGCGGCAGTTGAGATGGGACAAGGTGTAAACGAAAAGATGCGGAATATAGCAAGCAGAACCTTCTCCGTTAATATTGATAAAATTAAAATAGAATCTACCAATACAACAAGGGTGGCAAATACTTCCCCCACGGCGGCAAGCAGCGCAGCCGATATGAACGGTAACGCTTTGTTGATTGCATGTAACCAGATAAAAGAGAGATTGGTCAACTTCATTCGAGATAAATTTGAATTGACTTCTACAGATAATATCGAAGTAAAAGAGGAAAAGGTACTCGTCAACGGTGCTGAAATTAAAGATTATTCATGGAATAAATTGATTTGGGATGCTTACTTTTCCAGAATAAGTTTATCGCAACAGGCTTATTATGCAACTCCTCAAATTTATTTCGACAGAGACAAAAACCAAGGAAAACCTTTTGCCTACCACGTTTACGGAACAGCAATCACTACCGTTACGGTAGATTGTTTAAGAGGAACATACACAATAGATTCCGTTGAAGTTGTTCACGATTTCGGAAAGAGTTTAAATCCAATTATCGACAAAGGTCAAGCCGAAGGGGCAATTGTTCAAGGCATCGGTTGGCTTACAATAGAAGAGTTAAGTCAAAATGAGAAAGGTCAATTGCTTTCAAATTCTTTATCCACTTATAAAATTCCCGATATTTATTCGGCGCCGAATGAGATAAAAGTGGAGTTTCTCGAAGACTCTGAAAATCCTTTCGGACCTTTTAATTCAAAGGCTATTGGCGAACCGCCTTTTATGTACGGTATCGGTGCTTACTTTGCTATATTAAATGCAATGAAAGAATTTTCCCCGATCGAACCTCTATTCTCCGCTCCTTTAACCCACGAAAAAGTTTTAATGAATCTTTATAAAAAAAAGATTAACTCCCCCACTAAAATGATTTCCAACTAAAATTCCCCTTTTTTAATTTAAGTTTGATATACATCACCTTGTGATTGAAAACACGATTAATAGTAGTTGCCTTTAATAGATTCCAGCAAGAATTTTTAATAAATCGGAGAAATGGTATGAAAAAGCTTACCTTGATAATCTGTTTGATCGTAAGTTCTATATATGCGCAGCATGCACCGGTTGCCGAACCTGTTTACGGTGGATATATTGAACATCTGGCAGCAGTGCCATTAAGTTCTACCGAAACAAGAGTATTTATTGCTCCCAACAGTGCAAACTCTTTGTTTTACATAGATATCTCAAATGTAACCACCTCGCCAAGTTATACTTCAATGAATGTGGTACCCGATTTTTCATCCACAGCAAATATGGGAACAATCAGAAAATTAACCGCAGATGAAAATTCCCATTTTGCTTATGCTGCTTTATCTCAAGGCGGATTATATGGAACGGATATAACTTCGGGTTCATCTTTTCTTATTGATTCAGGTTTCTTTGAAGCACTCGAAACATATGACGGCATTTTATTTGCAATTGTTTCAAACGGTGGTAATCTGGAACTTCAATTCGGAAATATTGACCCTTCAACCGGCGCTGTTTCCTCGTTTACTAATACAACAATAGCTGCCGTACCTTCAACTCCTCCCCGTTTCGATTATGACATCGTTATAAATCCCAACAACGATTATGTATATATATTTGTGCCGGGAACTTCTCCGGTTATATACAAATCCAGCGACGTTTATACTTCTCTGAGTTCTTCCACAACATTCTCTGCAATTACCACCAGCGATCTGTCTTCCTCCGGTCACGATTATGCAGCGATGGGAATTGCCCCCGACGGAAGAATTTTCGCACTCAGCTACGAAGGAAACACTTCCAGTTATAACACTTATGCTGCTTACTCCGACTCCGACGGTGATCCTTGGAATATTTCCTCAGTAACCGATGATGCCGGACGCGGAGAGCTTTCAATCGTGGGAGATTCTTCAAACTATGTAGTTTATTACAGCAGAATAGCAAGTACCGATAAAGGTGCAACCTGGGAAAGATGCAATCACGCCGACGGAGCTGTTGTGGGCGATCGGAATAATATTAATTTAAGTTATGTAAGAACCGATTGGGGATTCGGAATTTATGATGTATCCACACATACAAAAACCGAAGCTAATGATGGTTTTTTAGCAGTACAAGTGAATGCATTGGGAATGAACATCGGAAAATCAATCGGTTGGGTTGCTGCAAAATCGGGAATTTTTCACGTATCCGATTATGATACACCTTCCCCCACTTGGGACGGACCGATTTGGCCTGACGGAGATTCAACACCCTACGGCGTTGCAGTATCCGATCAAACCGGTACAAGAGCATATTTCGGTAATACTTCGGGAAATGTTTTCAGATATGACACCTCGAATGGTTCATTAACCGATCCCAATTCTTATGAGAGCTTGTTCCGTGCACAGGATGACGCTGGCTTTCCCGATTGGACTTGGACTTACGGGACCCGTGTAAGTGCAATTGCAATAGACCATGCTTCTTCAACCGAAAGAATTTTCGTCGGTCTCTACGACTTTGAAGATTGGGACGAAACCACCGATCATTTGGGTGCAATTTTCGAAGGGGTTAATACCGGCACAGGTTGGACTTGGACGCAAATTACATCTTCATTATTCCCGGACGGATTGGATGTTCTCGATATGATTGCTGTTACGGAAGGAGGCAATACTGTTCTTTACGTTGGAGTGGAAAGAAATACGGCTTTATCCACAACCGTAAACGGTGTTTACAGAATAGAGGAAACTTCTCCGGGAGTTTGGTCTGCTTCCAAAGACCTTTATGCATCTGCAAGCTATCCAATATCGGCAAGTATTTATGATCTTACCAAGACCGCCAGCGATACACTGTTCGCATGCGGAAGCGACGCAACCTATTCAAATCCGGTTATTTATAAAAAAGCATTGGGGGATACTTATTGGACTGCAGAAACTGTTTCGGGATTGATCTCAGAAGATAATGTTGCACGTTCAATTACTTTCGACAATGTAAACACTGCATATTTAGCTCTGGAGAATAAAATTTACTATCATGTTACAGGTTCTTCTTCATGGAGTCTTTATTACGAATATCCTCTGGGAACAGAATTGAATTTTATTTATTATGACGATTTATTAGCCGGTACCGACGTCGGATTGTTTATGCACCCCGGTTCAGCAACATCTGTTAAGGATGAAGTAATTCTCCCTAATACCATTTCATTAAAACAGAATTATCCAAATCCTTTTAACCCGTCTACCATTATTGAATTCAGTTTGCCTAACGAATCGAATGTAAAATTGAGTGTGTTTGATATTTTGGGTCAAAAAGTGACCGAGTTGGTTAACGAAAAACTTTCTGCGGGAATTCATAAAGTTTCTTTCAATGCAAATTCAGTTTACAGAAACTTTAATAGCGGTATTTATTTCTATTCCCTTGAAAGCAACGGAAAGAAGATAACCCGTAAGATGATGTTATTAAAATAATCGATGGTAATAAAAAAGAAACGCCGCTCGAAAGCGGCGTTTTTCATTTTAAAGTGAATCTATAATCGAATTGAAAGTATCGCTCGGTCTCATCGCCTTTTCGGCAAGATCATCAACCGGCATGTAATATCCGCCTATATCAACGGGGTTTCCTTGAGCGGCAAGTAATTCCTCGTTTATCTTTGCTTCGTTTTCTTTTAACGATTGCGCTACTCCGGTAAATATTTCTTTCAACTCTTGGTCTTCGTCTTGTTCGGCTAAGCCTTCAGCCCAATACATAGCCAAATAGAATGATGATCCTCTGTTATCAATTTCATTCACTTTTCTGGAAGGCATTTTACCGTTTTCCAAATATTTACCAACCGCAAGGTCTAAAGTTTTAGCCAGCACTTTGGCTTTGGGATTATTGTCTTTTTCGGCTATCATTTCCAAAGAAGGAACCAAGGCACAATATTCGCCTAATGAATCCCATCTTAAGTGACCTTCCCTTAAGAATTGCTCTACGTGTTTAGGAGCCGAACCACCCGCACCGGTTTCGAATAATCCGCCGCCGTTCAACAGAGGAACAATCGAAAGCATTCTTGCCGATGTTCCCAATTCCAAAATTGGGAATAAGTCTGTTAAATAATCCCTCAATACATTTCCGGTTACGGAGATTGTATTCAATCCTTGTCTGACTCTATCAACAGAAAATTGCATAGCGTCTTGAGGTTTCATTATTCTTATATCCAAACCTTCCGTATCGTACTCTTTGAGATAGGTGTTAACTTTTTTGATTAACTCTGCATCGTGGGCACGGTTTTCATCCAACCAAAAGATTGTAGGATAACCGGTTGCTTTGGCTCTGTTTACAGCCAATTTAACCCAATCTCTAATGGCAATATCTTTTGCCTGACAGCTTCTGAATATATCACCTTTTTCAACTGATTGCTCAAGAATTACATTTCCATTTTCATCAACAATGCGAATAACGCCATTGCCCGGCGCTTCGAATGTTTTATCGTGAGAGCCATATTCTTCCGCTTTCTTTGCCATCAGACCGACGTTCGATACATTACCCATTGTAGCGGGATCGAACTGACCGTTCTTTTTAGCATCTTCAAGAATAACTTCATACATGGTAGCATAAGAGCGATCGGGTATCATAGCAACGCAATCTTGCAGTTCGTCATTTTTGTTCCACATCTTTCCGCCGTCGCGAATTACGTTCGGCATGGATGCATCAACAATAACTTTGTTTGGATAGTGAAGATTTGTTATTCCGTATCTTGAATCAACCATTGCCAAATCGGGACGATTTTCATAAACCTTTTCGAGGTCAGCTTCAATTTCCGCTTTTTTATCTTCAGGCAATCTATTTAATTTTTCGTATACGTCGGAAATTCCGTTGTTTAAATTAACGCCTATTTCTTTCAATGTTTGCGCATGTTTTTCCAAAGCATCTTTGTAATAAACTGAAACGGCATGACCGAACATAATCGGGTCGGAAACCTTCATCATTGTGGCTTTTAAGTGAAGGGACAACAATGTTCCTTCTTCTTTGGCTTTATTGATCTCTTCTTCGTAAAATGAACGCAATGCTTTGGCGCTCATTTTGGTTGAATCGAGCACTTCGCCTTCCAGCAAATGAAGTTTCTCTTTAAGAACAGACACATTTCCGTCTTCATCCACAAACTCGAATCTTACGTCGCATTCTTTATCCATTGTAACGGATTTTTCGTTACCGTAATAATCGTTCTCTTTCATGTATGCAACTCTGGCTTTCGAACCGCTTTCCGGCCAAGGCTTCATCATTTTGTGTGGATTCTTCTGTGCGAATTTTTTTACAGATTCAGCAGGACGTCTATCTGAGTTACCTTCCCTTAAAACAGGATTTACGGCCGAACCCAAACATTTTGCGAATCTTGCTTGAAGCGCTTTTTCCTCTTCGGTTTTGGGTTCTTCCGGATAATCGGGAATGTCATAACCCTTTTCCTGTAATTCTTTGATTGCAGCTTGTAACTGAGGAACAGAAGCACTAATGTTTGGCAGTTTGAGGATATTGGCTTCAGGTTTTTGTACCAGTTCGCCTAATTCACTTAAGTAATCCGGGATTCTTTGTTCTTCAGTCAATCTTTCGGGGAAATTAGCGATAATTCTACCGGCAAGCGATATGTCTTTCGTTTCAATCTCGATACCGGCATGTTTTGTAAATGCTCTTACAATCGGTAGCAGTGAATATGTAGCCAGCATCGGAGCTTCGTCAATCTTAGTCCAAATAATTTTGTTGTATTTCATTTCTTCACCTATTTATATTGAATCGATCATTAATTTCCTCAGTAAAGGGACTCGAAAATTATGAACAAATTTTCAGAATTAAAAACTTTACTCAGGATTGTGAGATTATAGAGTACAATTAAATTTTAATTTGACTTTAAAATAAATAAAAAATACATTTCGCTAAACGACGAAATGATTTATGCAGACGGAAAACACAAAAATATTCAAAGCTTTATCCGACAATAACAGGCTGCGCATTTTAAAAATGCTGCAGAGCCGTTCACTATGTGTTTGTGAAATTCAGGAAGTACTCGGACTGGCGGTCTCAACGGTTTCAAAACATTTGAGCATTCTTAAAGAATCAGGATTTATTATTGAGGAAAAAGAGGGAAAGTGGGTTAATTACCTTATCAATCCTAATCCTTCGGATAAAAGGATTTCCTCAATTCTCTCTTCTCTCGATTTCTGGATTTCAGATGAGAATCAAATAATTGTAGATAAGAAAAAAGCGGAAACCGTAGATAGAAATAAAGTTTGCACGACTTAAAAATTTTATCCAATATTTCGATAAATAGCGAAATGAGGTTGTGATAACTATGGATTGGAAGGAACAATACAAATCGGTTTTATGGATAACGGGATTTTTCCTGTTCGCTTATTTTATGCCGTTGGGCAATAAAAATTTTGACGC
>CAZULK010000100.1:0-9759 GCA_964621225.1 uncultured Melioribacteraceae bacterium
TTTTCTTATTTTTGGAATCCAAATTCTACTCTCTATCTTGTTTTTTATTAAAGAAAGGAAAAAAGTGAATAAAAATATAAATATGGAAGTTATGGCTCCGGTTGGTTCCTATGAATCTTTAAGTGCCGCAATCAAAGCCGGAGCGGATTCGGTTTATTTCGGAATTGAACAGTTGAATATGAGAGCCCGTTCTTCCATAAACTTTACTCTGGACGATCTTCAGAAGATCTCCGATATATGCAAAGAAAACGGAATTAAATCATACATTACTTTGAATACAATTATGTATGATCACGATTTGCAATTGATGAGACGGATAGTCGACAAAGCAAAGGAAAGTAACATTTCCGCTGTTATTGCAAGTGATCATTCGGTGATGAATTATGCAAGAAAAATAGGCATGCCAATTCATATTTCCACACAAGCGAATATAAGCAATATTGAAGCAGTGGAATTTTATTCTGCTTTTGCCGAAGTGATGGTTCTTGCCCGTGAATTAAGTTTGATGCAAGTTGCAGATATTACACGAGAGATTAAAAGACGAAACATTACAGGTCCGGACGGGGAGCTTGTTCGTATTGAAGTATTTGCTCATGGTGCATTGTGTATGGCAATATCCGGAAAGTGCTATCTTAGTTTGCATTCACACAATTCTTCGGCAAATAGAGGTGCATGTATTCAAAACTGCAGAAAAGAATATATTGTTACCGAAAAGGAAGAAGGAACGGAACTGCTGATTGACAACGAGTATATAATGAGCGCCAAAGATTTATGCACAATCGATTTTCTTGATAAAATTGCCGATGCCGGAGTTGAAGTAATTAAGATTGAGGGAAGGGGACGTTCTTCGGACTATGTTTATACTACAACAAAATGTTACCGCGAAGCTGTGGATTCATTGAAGGAAGGAACTTATTCAAAAGAAAAAATAAATAAGTGGAAAGAAGAACTTTCAACCGTTTACAACAGAGGTTTTTGGGACGGCTATTATCTTGGTAGAAAAATGGGAGAATGGAGCGACAGTTACGGCTCAAAAGCAACTAAAAGAAAAGTTTTTCTCGGAACGGGTAAAAACTATTTCAAAAAAATTGGCGTTGCTGAATTTAAACTCGAAACAAAATCTTTATCCGTCGGAGATGAAGTATTAATTACCGGTCCCACTACGGGTGTTATTAAAACCACCGTAAAAGAATTAAGGCTGGACGACAAGCCCGTGGACAAAGTGGAAAAGGGAGTTAATTTTTCCATGCCGGTCGATGAAATTGTAAGGCCTTCCGACAAGCTCTACAAAATAGAAAACGCAGAGTGATGATCCGTATAGTTCACCTAAGACAAAAATGCATCGGATGTAATGCATGCGTGGAAGTTGCTCCTTGGCGTTGGAGAATGAGCAGGAAAGACGGTAAGTCAGTCCTTATTGAAGGAAAGGAGAAAAAAGGTATTTACAGAACTGAAGTCGGGGAAGACGAACTTTTCGAAAATGAACAAGCCGCAAAAAACTGTCCTGTTGGGATAATTAGAATCGAAAAGTAGAACTTACAACGTAATGTAATATTTACTGCAACTGACATCCGGTAAAAAGATTTTTAATGAATAGAATCCCGAAGAATTTTCAATTCATTTTGATATATTTCAAATTATATTTTTCAATTCAATGAGGTGATGCATGTACGGTGATATGCCGTTGGATGAATTTAGGAAATTGGCTCATCAAATGGTTGATGAAATTTGCAACTATTTCGAAAAGATTGAAGAGTTTCCCGTATTATCGAATGTGAAGCCCGGGGAAATCAAAAGCATGCTTCCGGCAAACGTTCCGCAGGAAGGGGATGGGCTCGTAAATATATTTGAAGAAATAGAGAAAGTGATTTATCCCGGATTAACCCACTGGAATCATCCTGGTTTTCATGCTTATTTTAATTCAAACTCCAGCGGACCCGGCATTTTGGCAGAAATGCTTTCTGCGGCATTGAACATCAACGGAATGCTTTGGAAAACATCTCCCTCGTTTACTGAATTGGAAGAAACGGTATTGATTTGGTTAAGACAAGCCCTCGGTTTACCCGATTATCTTTTCGGAATTATATACGACACTGCTTCGGTGAGTTCAATGCATGCAATTGCTGCGGCAAGGGAAAAGATCGGCTTAAATATCCGTGAAAAGGGAATGAGCGGAAGGAGGGATTTGCCCAAGTTAAGGATATATACTTCCGAACATGCCCATTCATCAATTGATAAAGGAGCGCTAACGCTCGGCTTTGGTTTGGATGGAATTAAAAAAATTCCGGTTGATGAAAACTTCAGAATGATTCCTTCAGAATTGGAGAATGCAATAGCAGAAGATAAAAATAACGGAGTGCTGCCTGTTTGTGTTGTTGCTACCGTTGGAACAACATCGACCACCAGCGTCGATCCGATTTCCGAAATAGGGGAGATATGTTTTAAGAATAATGTATGGCTACACGTAGACGCAGCGCATGCAGGTACGGCGGCTCTTCTACCGGATAAAAGATATATTTTTGAAGGAATAGATTATGCAGATTCACTTGTGGTTAATCCCCACAAGTGGATGTTCACCCCCATTGATTTGAGTGTGTTATATATAAAAGATCCCGATATTCTGAAAAAGGCTTTTAGTCTTGTGCCCGAGTATCTAAAAACAGACAGAGACGACGAAGTAATTAATTATATGGATTATGGCATTCAATTGGGAAGAAGATTCCGTTCCCTCAAGTTATGGATGATATTCAAATATTTTGGAGCGGAAGGGTTACGTAATAGAATTAAAGAACATTTTCGATTAGGAAAATTATTTGAATCATGGGTTGATTCTCACAACATATTCGTCAAATTGGCACCGGTTCCTTTCAGCACTGTATGCTTTCGTGCAGAACCGGAGGGTATGTCAGAAGAAAAGCTGAACGCTTTTAATAAAAAGTTAATGGATAAAATAAACGAATCCGGTAAAATATTTATTTCCCATACTGTTTTGAACGGGAAATTTACTCTCAGGTTCGTTGTGTCATCCATTCGAACCGAAGAGAGACACATAAATAATGCAATAAAAATCATTGATGAAACTCTTAATGAAATGATGGAGAATTAATGAGCGATACATTAAAATTTGCTTTACTTGCATTCACCACACTGTTTACTATGGTTAACCCACTCAGCATAATTCCGGTTTATACCACAATGACCTCGGGGCTAGAAGAAAATGAAGCAAAGTCTGTTGCATTCAAGGCAGTTATAACCGCAGTAACAGTTTTAATCATTTTTGCGATTGCCGGTAAATTCATATTCGATTTTTTTAATATATCCGTTCACAGCCTTAGAATAGTAGGTGGAGTTATTTTCTTTATGGTCGGTTACGATATGCTTCAAGCAAGATTGATAAGAACGAAAACTGCGGAGGAGACACCAACTCAATTCGCCAACGATATTGCAATCACGCCTTTGGGAATTCCGATCATTTGCGGCCCCGGCGCTATTACCGTTTCAATTCTTATGTATAACGATGCTGAGACTTATTTAAACAAAGGAGTTCTTTTGCTGGTAATTGCTTTGGTGATGCTTGTTACTTTGTTGATGATGCTTAGTGCCCGGAAGGTAATTCATTTCCTGGGAGAAAACGGGAATAAAGTTTTGCTCCGAATAATGGGTTTAATTGTAATGGTGATTTCGGTTGAATTTATCTTTGCCGGTTTGCGGCATTTTGTCCCTTTGTTAATTAAAGGGAATTAAAAATTCAAAACCTTATCACATTCCATTGTCCATGCGGTGAATTCTTTCATGTTGCTCATCTGTACGCCTTCAATTAAGGTCAATTCATCAATACCTCTGGCTTGTGAACAACCGCCGCATAATTTGACTTCTGCACCTCTCTTGAGAACGGATTTAAGCATACGCTCGATGTTGTAATATCCGTCCGGTGTTTTTTGATTAGGCAAGGCGCAAAATACTCCGTCTGCCAAAAGGAAAATATTCACTTTGGTTTCGGGATAATCTTTCAGTATTGTCATTGCCATTCTGAGAGCATTGTAAGCCTTTTCAGTTCCATACGGAGCGTCGTTGATAATAAATAAAATTGTTTGCTTCATTTCGTTCTCAATCATTTTAAACTATAGGAGATTTTATCTCCGGGCTTAATATTAAATTTGTCTGTAAAACCCGCAACAACTTCAATCACATACTTAGCCGGTGCCGTGGAAGTATATTGGCTTTCGTCAAAAGGAGTAGTGTTTTTACGAATATTGATAATTTCAAAATTTGAACTAACAAAAATCATGTCAAGAGGAATAATCGTGTTTTTCATCCAAAAGCTTCTATAATCGTTGTCCGGGAAAATAAAAAGCATACCTTGGTTTTCTTCCATTTTATTTCTGTACATCAAACCCAGGGAACGCTTGTAATCCGTATTGGCAATTTCTATATCAATCTTGGTAATGAATTGCTCGTCTTTTGTTTGAAATGAGAGTTCGCCTTGTTTCGTAAATTTATACGGGGATTCATAATTCATTTTGTTTGTCCTTGTCGTTTTAACATGTTGATTTGGTTTGAAAATATAGACAAGGGCAAATACAATTATCACCCCGAATACAATTGCTTGAACAAGTTTTTTGTTTTGCTTTTTTTCCTTTAATGCTTTTCTTGGAGACTTTTTATTTTTTGATTTTGACATTAAAAATCCGAATATTGTTGAGCCGAAAATTAAATCAATTATTTTAAAAATAAAAAGAATGATTATAGAACGGGAAATACTGAATTTTGATGAAACCCAATTAAAAATGCTTAAAAGCGCATGGGGCGAAGAAGCTATTGAAAATAGCTATGTGGAAAAGATTACTTATTTATCCGACGGATTAAAAGTTAAAGGATATATTGCTCAGCCCACAACCAATGGAAAGTTCCCCTCTGTTATTTGGTGTAGAGGAGGTTACGGAAACAGAGGAGCTATAGATACATTTACCGCAAGAGGGATTTTCGGTCAGCTGGCGTCTTGGGGATATGTCGTTTTTGCTTCTCAATACAGAGGCAACGACGGAGGAGAAGGAAGAGACGAACTTGGCGGCGAAGACGTTAACGATATATTAAATCTAATTCCCTTGGCTCAACAAGTCGATAAGGCCGACGAAAAGATTTGGGGCATTGAAGGCTGGAGCCGTGGCGGAATGATGACTTATTTAACTTTAACCAAAACGGATATTTTCAAAGCGGCAATTGTGACCGGTGGAATAACGGATCTACAATGCAATGCAGCCGAGAGCCCCTTTATGAAAAGAATGTATAACTTTTATGCTAAAGAAATTCCGGAAAATAAATTTGGTGAATTTTGTTCTACCCGGTCAATAATTAATTTCCCGGATAAACTGAGCGATACACCATTGTTGATTATTCACGGCACAGATGACGAAAGGGTTAGTGCAAACGATTCGATAAGGCTTTCTCAAAAATTACTTGAATTAAAAAAAGAATTTCGACTTCTCATTTTGGAAAAAGGGGATCATTTTTTAAAACAGCACAGACATGAAGTTGACGAAAACAGAAAAATGTGGTTTAACAAATATTTAAAATAGACGGAGTAAATTATGGGATATTGGTTGTTCAAATCTGAACCGGATGTATATTCAATAGATGACCTGAAAAAAGATAAAAAAACACATTGGGACGGGGTAAGAAATTATCAGGCTCGTAACTTTATAAGGGACGATATGAAAAAAGGGGACCTGGTTTTGTTTTATCACAGCAACGCAAAACCCAATGCTGTTGTAGGAATTTGTGAAATTGTGAAAGAGGCTTATCCCGATCATACGGCTTTTGATCCTAAAGACAAACACTTTGATCCCAAAAGCAAAAAGGAAGAACCGACTTGGTTTATGGTGGATGTTAAATTCAAAAAGAAATTTAAAAATCCCGTAATTTTACAGGACATAAAATCGAATCCTAAATTATCCGGTATGAGATTAGTTCAGAGGGGAAACCGTTTGTCCGTTATGCCGGTTACCAAAAAAGAATTCGATGAAATAGTTAAAATGAGTGAATAAAGAAAGGGAATAAATGAAATTCGGTACAACAATTTGCTGCATGGACGGAAGAATTCAATTGCCGGTGATTAATTACTTGGAGAAAAGATTCGGAACGCCTAACATTGACAATATTACGGAAGCCGGACCCAATTTGGTATTGCATTTAGGAGAAGATAAACCCAAGTTGGATGCAATGCTCATCAAGTTAAATGTTTCGATCAAGATGCATGGTTCAACTCAGGTTGCAGTTGTAGGTCATCCTGATTGTGCAAGGAATCCGGCCTCTAAAGAGGAGCAGATAAAACATCTTTGTTCGGCTGTTAATTTTGTTAAGAGTCATTTTCCCGATGTAGAAGTAATTGCCCTTTGGGTTGAAGGGAATAAAGAGGTTGAAGAAATATCTTTCGAATAATATTAGCGGAAAACGAGTTGATGCAACTTTATTTAACAAACAATAAAATTACTGCCGTTGCAGAGAAGTTAATTTATTCTCCGGTTGCGCTTAGGGAAGTTAAAAAGTTAAATAAATTAAACGAACCTAAAGCCAAATTATTGGCAGTTGCTATCAAAAAAACTTTGAATTTCCAATTCGACGAAACCGAGAAAGTTTGGATCGAAAAAATAGAAGCGAAGCGGAATGAATTAATAAATTCAACTGAGGAAATAGAAATTGTTGACTTTGGTGCCGGGAGTAAGAGGGACAACGGAAATAACAACGGAATATCTTCGAGGGTAATTCATAAAAAGGTTGGCGATGTTTGCCGCAGTGCAAGTTCAACTTTTTTTTGGTCGGCTTTCATCTTTAATTTGGTCAGAAAATTAGAGCCTGAAATATGCTTGGAACTGGGAACAAGTTTGGGAATTTCCGCTCTCTACCAATCCGCCGCAATGAAAATAAACGGTACGGGCAAATTAATAACTATAGAAGGCTCCCCCTCGCTTTCGGAAATAGCACAAAAAAACGCAACAGAATTGGAATTGGATAATGTCTCTTTCGAAAGAGGAAGTTTTGTGGAGAAGTTGCCAGGAGTATTGAAAGATTTAAACAAAATTGATTTTGTCTTTATTGACGGGCATCATGAAGGAAGGGCTACGTTAAATTATTTTAATGAAGTTATGCCCAATTTGAATCCCGGGGCAGTTGTTATATTTGACGATATTAGATGGTCAAGCAGTATGAAATCGGCGTGGAGTGAAATTAGAAAAAACGGGGACATAAGATTTTACGTTGACCTGTGGAATAAAGGGCTTTGTGTTTATAAATAGAAATAAACCGGAAGCTAGGCTAAATAGCCTAGCGTCTGGGTCTGTGATTATCTCTTAATTCATTCATGAATTCTGTGAATTGCTCAAACTGTTCTTCGTCTAAAAGATTTTTCACCTCATTTTCGAACTTGGCTTTTAACTTGTCAATTTCTTCTCTGTCCGGATGTTTTGTTTCTTTATGAAGGGCTTTCATTTCATTGAAATGTTCAACAAATAACTCTTCAATTTTATCAGCTTGCTCTTTGGTTAAATCCAATTCGTTAGAAAGATCATCTACCATTCTTATTATTTGGGATTTATCCGGAATCGGCGGCGGTCCTTCTCCCGGACGCTTTTGAGCAAAATTATTAACACCTGTAAACAATACAATTAGTATTGCGAAGTAAAAGGCTTTCAAAAATTTTCCGGTTTTCATGATTAACTCCTTTATTTGTTTTCGGTTTCAATAAATTAGACGACCGAACCGGAAAAATCTTGCGCTATCTTTTTAATGCCCGGAATTTATTTTTTTCAAACTGACGGCAAATCCACCGCCGGGAGCCATTTTTATATTAAGACTGGTTTTATTAGTTGCTGTTATCTTTTCAATTTCGTAACTCAACGGATTTGATTTCCAGTCGGCATTTTTCCCGTCCTTATAAATTGCCGCATCGTAATGGACACCTTCTTCTAGGAAAGATAAATCCAATATATACTCCCTTTCATTTTCATCAGTAACACCACCTACAAACCAATTGCCGGTTTCTTTTTCTTTTCTTGCAATCACAACATAGTCTCCAATTTCTCCATCTAATGTAAGGCTTGTATCCCAGTCAACACCGACATCGCGGATAAATTGAAATGCCGGATGACCTTCATAATTTTCCGGAAGATCACATGCCATTTGTATTGGGCTGTATATCACTACATATAAGGCAAGTTGGTGTGCAAGTGTTGTATTAACACGGTTATTTTCCCGGGGTTTTATGAATATGTCGAACACACCGGGTGTGAAGTCAATTGGTCCTGCGAGCATTCTCGTAAAAGCAATTATCGAAATATGTTCCGGCGGATTTCCTCCGTCTACCGACCAAGCGTTGAATTCCTGGCCTCTCAATCCTTCCCGTGCAATAGCGTTCGGGTAAGTTCTTCTAATGCCCGTGGCTTTTATTGGTTCATGCGCATTTACAGCTATCTGATATTCGGCTGCTGTTTTTAATACCTTTCTGTAATGCTTAACCATCCATTGGCCGTGATGATATTCTCCTTCCGGAATTATTTTTCCAACGTAACCGGTTTTTACTGCGTGTATATTTAATTTTTTCATTAATGAATACGCAGTATCGAGTTGCTTTTCGTAAGTTCTTGGAGCTGCAGATGTTTCGTGGTGCATAATTAATCTTACACCTTTTTTATTTGCATAATTAACAACTTCATCTAAATCATAATCCGGGTAAGGAGTTACAAAATCGAACACTCCTTCTCTGTCTTCGAATCCTATCCAATGTTCCCAACCTGTATTCCATCCCTCAACCAGTAATCCTTTTAATCCGTTACGGGATGCAAAATCGATATATCTTTTTGCATTCTCCGTTGTTGCTCCGTGTTTACCCGATGAAATATCCCAACTAGATACACCCAAGTGCATTTCCCACCAAATGCCAACGTATTTCATAGGTTTGAACCAGGAAATATTTCCCAACCTGTTCGGTTCATTTAAGTTCAGTATCATTCTTGAATCGACGAGATCCTTTGCTCTGTCTGCAATCAATATCATTCTCCAAGGTGTTTTAAATGGGAGGGGAACCTTGGCTTTCCAACCATATCTATCCGAGCCCACAAGTTCCGTTTTCATCGAAAGTTTTTCTTTATCGATTAAAAGCGTTGTGCCCGGATAATCTGTTAAATTAGCCTCGTGAAAAGCCAAATAAATTCCGTCGGATGTTTTCATGGTTACCGGAGTGTTGACTGCATTGAACGGAACATATGTCTGTGCCAAGTTTACGTGTTTGCTCTTTTCAATTGCATCAATTTCCGTGAACTTCGTTGTGTTATATAAATGTTCGTATATGTCCCAATCTCCGGGGATCCACCAACATGTATGATCCCCGGTTAAATTAAATTCTGTGTTTTCATCCAAAATTATAATTGAATCGGCATCCTGCACTTTCAAAAATTCATACCTGAACGCAACTCCGTCTTCGTATGCTCTGAAGTAAATTTTTAATTCTTTTTTGTCGGCTGAGGTTAAATGGGCAATCAATTCATTGTAATGATTATTAACTCTTCTTTGTTCCCCCCATTGCATTTCCCAATTTTCATTATGTTCAATAATTGAATAATCCGTTATGGAAAATCCTTCTTTAATTAACACATCGTTTTTCAACCGGAAAGAAAGGGAGGAAGAATCAATAACAATATTTCCTCCGTGTTTCACTAAATAGTTCAACCCGCCGGAATTATCTAAATAAAATTTAATTTCATTGCT
>CAZULK010000101.1:0-2599 GCA_964621225.1 uncultured Melioribacteraceae bacterium
CGGGATTTTTCCTGTTCGCTTATTTTATGCCGTTGGGCAATAAAAATTTTGACGCCGCAATTTACGACGCGCTCGAGCTTGCAAAATGGTACGCACAAGAGCATGTGCTTCTGTGTCTTGTTCCGGCCTTTTTCATCGCGGGAACAATCGCAGTCTTTGTAAGTCAGGCTTCGGTTGTAAAATACTTCGGTGCGAAAGCAAAAAAGTGGTTAGCCTATTTAGTGGCTTCCGTCTCGGGTTCTATTCTGGCGGTTTGCTCGTGCACGGTACTGCCGCTTTTTACCAGCATTCACAAGCGCGGCGCCGGCTTGGGGCCTGCTATCGCATTCCTTTATTCCGGCCCGGCCATCAACATATTGGCAATAATTCTAACAGCGCGCATCTTGGGATTTGAACTAGGCGTTGCCCGCGTTATCGGCGCGGTTGTCTTTAGTATTGTAATTGGTCTGATTATGGAATTCCTTTACAGAAAAGAGGAAGCCGAGAAAGCCAAAGCGCAACTCGCAATGCCGGATATTCCGGAAGAGCGACCGATGTGGCAAACTTCGCTTCACTTCTTTATTCTGGTTGCGATATTGGTTTTTGCAACTTGGGGTAAACCGGAAGGAAGCACAGGTTTCTTTGCATTTGTGGCAAATTACAAATGGATTATTACAGGACTGTTCGGAGTTGCTCTCGCATTGTCGCTTATCTTCATTCTTAAAATGAATAAAATTTGGGTTGCTCTTGGGTCTGTCGTTGTGGCTGTCTCCGCAATTTTATTCGGAGAAGAACCTTTGATTCCCTTTTCCACTGCGGTGGTTGTACTAACATTACTGCTAACCTTTGCAAAAGAAGAACCAAACCAATGGCTGGGCGAAAGCTGGGATTTGGCAAAACAGATTCTTCCATTACTTGGAGCCGGAGTTTTGTTTGCCGGATTTTTACTCGGTCGCCCGGGAGGCGGATCGGGAATTATTCCGAACGAATGGATAACAGCACTGGTCGGGGGGAACAGCTTGTTTTCTAATTTCTTCGCTTCGATAGTTGCCGCATTCATGTACTTCGCTACTTTGACGGAAGTGCCGATTTTACAAGGACTGATGCACAACGGTATGGGACAAGGTCCAGCCCTTGCGCTTTTGCTCGCTGGTCCGGCGCTTTCGCTACCGAATATGCTGGTAATTCGTAAAGTGATTGGCACTGAAAAAACAGCGGTTTATGTGGTTTTGGTTGTGATAATGGCAACAATTAGCGGAATGATCTTTGGGGCTATTGTTTAATTCAAAAAGCAGGAGGTAAAATGTTACATATTCAAGTAGTGGGCGTCGGATGCCCGAACTGTCAAAAATTGGAAAGCCTTTGCAAGGAAGTGGTTGCTGAAAATAATTTGGATGCAAAGATTGATAAAGTTACCGACGTGGATGAATTCGGTGCGTTGGGAATTTTTGTAACGCCGGGATTGGTTGTTAACGGAAAAGCGCTCAGTCAGGGTAAGATACCGACTAAGCACACACTTGCTAATTGGTTGCTAAAAGAAATTGGTAATTAATATTAAAATTTAGGAGAAATATGAGCACGCTTACAAAACGACTAAAATTTCTGGATAGATACTTAACACTCTGGATTTTTCTTGCAATGTTCGTCGGCGTTTTTTCAGGTTATCTTTTCCCCGGAATAGTAGACTTCTGGAATACTTTTCAATCGGGAACAACGAATATACCGATTGCAATCGGATTGATATTGATGATGTATCCTCCGCTTGCGAAAGTAAAGTATGAAGAGCTCGGGGATGTTTTCAAGAACACGAAAATATTGACTCTTTCGCTTGTACAGAATTGGATTATCGGTCCGGTGCTGATGTTTGTGCTGGCGATTTTGCTTCTGCCGGATTATCCAGAATATATGGCAGGTTTGATAATGATTGGGCTGGCGCGCTGCATTGCAATGGTGATAGTGTGGAACGACCTCGCTAAAGGAGACCGTGAATATGCTGCCGGACTGGTCGCGTTTAACTCGATATTTCAAGTTCTCTTCTTCTCTGTTTATGCTTATGTCTTTTTAACATTGATTCCCGAATGGCTCGGAATTGCTTCCTTTAAGGTTGACGTTACAATCGGGCAGATAGCCGAAAGCGTTTTGATTTATTTGGGAATTCCGTTCTTCGGTGGAATGCTCACAAGATTCTTCCTCCGGAAAGCTAAAGGCGATGATTGGTACAATCGTAAGTTTATTCCGAAAATCAGTCCGCTCACCCTTTACGCTTTGCTGTTTACGATATTCGTAATGTTTTCGCTGAAGGGTGAATACATTGTTAAAATACCATTGGATGTAATTCGAATTGCCATTCCTCTGGTTCTGTATTTTGTAATTATGTTCTTTGTGTCATTTTTTCTCAGCAAGAAGGTCGGCGCAGATTATCCGAAATCGACAACTCTCAGCTTCACTGCTGCCAGCAATAATTTTGAGCTTGCAATCGCAGTAGCGATCGCGGTTTTCGGTATCAATAGCGGAGAAGCATTCGCTGCGGTTATCGGTCCTCTTGTGGAGGTGCCGGTATTGATTTCGCTTGTAAATGTGGCTCTTAAATTCAGAGAAAAATATTTTTAGTTAAACCTCT
>CAZULK010000101.1:2699-9751 GCA_964621225.1 uncultured Melioribacteraceae bacterium
ACGGGTTGTGCCAAATGCAAGAACTTGGAAAGAAAAGTTAGAGAATTGGTTGAACAGCATAATATCGACGCAGAAGTGATTTATGTAAATGATTTGAACGAAATGATTGAAGCCGGAATTATGATGACTCCCGGACTTGTAATAGACGGTGAAGTGAAGAGTTTCGGAATTGTACCGAAGGATTCGCAATTACTCACTTGGTTAAAAGGAGAATAAAATGTGCCGGAAAATATTCATGCGTGGTTCTGCAGTCATTTTACTTGCACTCACTCTCTCGATTACAAATTGCACTACGCAGAATAACAAGGACAAACCGGGAATTAAAACCATATCGAAAGCGAAAGTTACTTTTGTAGAACTCGGTTCGGTGAATTGCATTCCATGCCGTCAAATGCAGCCTGTCATGAAAGCTATTGAAAAGAAGTACGGCGATCAGATTAATGTCGTGTTTTACGATGTTTGGCAACCGGACCAAAGAAAATACGCTTCGGAATTTGGTATTAAATTAATCCCCACACAAGTATTTTTAGATGAAAGCGGAAAAGAGTTTCACCGTCACGAAGGTTTTTACCCGGAAGCTGAGATTGATAAAGTTTTACAGTGGAAAGGATTAAAACCTTTGAAACGAGGAAGCTAATTATGTTTGAAAGCTTGTTCACCACACTTTACCATGCAATGACCGGCGCGGTTTGGATTGCAGCGCTTGCTTCATTTGCATGGGGAGTATTGTCAATTCTACTCTCGCCCTGTCATCTTTCCAGTATTCCGCTGATTGTCGGTTACATTACTTCACAAGGGAAGGTATCGGTAAAAAGAACTTTTAATATCTCTCTTGTTTTTTCAATAGGCATTTTAATAACTATAGCTGCAATTGGAATTATTACCGCATCTCTCGGAAGGCTAATGGGTGACGTGGGCGTATTCGGAAATTATTTTGTGGCGGTCATTTTCTTCTTGGTCGGTCTTTACTTGCTGGACATAATAAAAATTGATTGGAACTCCTTCGGTCTCAGACCAACAAAGTCAAAAGGTATTCTTGCAGCTTTTGTGCTTGGCTTGCTATTCGGCATTGCGCTTGGCCCCTGCACGTTTGCCTACATGGCGCCTGTGCTCGGCGTTGTTTTCAAAACCGCGCAAACAGATTATCTTTTGGCAATTGTATATCTGCTAGCATTCGCTGTTGGGCATTGCTCAGTGATTGTTGCCGCCGGGTCCTTGACGGGCAAAGTTCAAAAGTATTTGGACTGGTCGGAGGATTCGAAAGTGGTTTTAATCATTAAGAAAGTGTGTGGCGTAGCAGTGATTTTGGGCGGAGTGTATTTAGTATTTACAACGGTCTGAAGAAATTAAATAATGATGTAATGAAAGACGGAGCCTTAACATCAAAGACAAAAGAGCTAGCCGCGATCGCACTATCAATCGCCGCAAATTGTGAGACGTGTGCTGCCACTCGGGGCAGCAAAGGAAGAAATTGCAGAAATTATCGGCGTTGCCGTCCTTTTGCTTGGCGACCCGGCGGATGTTTGGCCTTCAAAAATTATTGAAGTAGAGCTTAAGAAATTTGAATGGGACTACAGATAAATAAAATTAATTTCACTTCCATATTGACAAAAAAATATTTTTTTGTATATTTGTAAGTAAGTGTTTACATAAATTGTATTATGACAAGAGAATCGACAGAAATACGGCAGAAACAAATTAAAAATGCGGTGCTTGAGATAATTGCGGACGAAGGTTTGCACAATTTATCCACTCGTAAATTAGCTCAAAGAATCGGACTTACCGAGGGAGCAATATTCCGTCATTTTGCTACCAAACGGGATATTATTAAAGGAATAATGGATGACGTCGCAAATGATTTGATTGGCAATTTGCGAAAAATAACTTTAAGCGCCCAAAAGGCGGAAGAGAAGCTATTTGCATATATGTGCAGCAATGTCGAATACCTTAAGCGAAACAGAGGTATAACGATTTTGCTATTCTCCGAAGCAGCTCATTTGGGCGATAAAGAATTAAAGGAGAAGCTAAATCTCATTCTCGCCGAACAAAAGCAGTTCATTGCCAAGATCGTGCGCGACGGAATTACAGAAGGAGTTTGGAGCGAGACGGTTAATCCGGAAGACCTTGCCGTTATTTATATGGGAATTCCCATTACTTTTAATATTGAGATGATTCTCAATAAAAGCGGAATGAATGTAGAAAATTTCTGTAAGAGAATGTACTCACTGATTTTGCGAACACTTAAAAAATAAAAAATTTTTAAACATTTACGTAAGTAAATGTTTACTTATCACGAGGAGAAATAAAATGGAAACAATGAAATTTGATGTGCCAGAATGGGCTTTTGAATTCCACGGACATCGCTGCCCTTTCATGCCAATCGGTTACAGAATGGGAACCTTGGCAATGGAAAAATTAGAAGTAGGAAAATCTCACAATCACGAAATGTATGTATTTTCCGAAATGGGTGTTGGTCATCCACAGGGCTGTATGCAGGACGGAATAATGTCCGCAACCGGAGCTACTTTCGGCAAAGGCATGATTGAAAAACTTAACTACGGAAAAGTTGCTGCGACCTTTTGGTACCCGGGTAAAAAAGAGGCTGTTAGAATTTCACTAAAAAATGAATTCCAGGATAAATTGGCGCCTCACGAATTTTTCAAATACCGCAAACAAGGAATAGAGCCATCGGAAATCCCGGAAGAAATTAGAAAAGATATTATCGATATCGTTCTCAGTGCAACGAATGACGAATTGTTCAATGTAACTATGCTTGAGAATTTTGCATACACTCCGGTTAAAGGTTCTTTCAACAAGGCAGCGTGTGAAGTGTGCGGTGAGTATGTTTTTGAAAGATACCTGCGCGTAAAGGATGGAAAGAGAGTTTGCATCCCTTGCTCGGAAAGAATAAACGAGGAGACAGTAATTCATCTTCCACAGATTGTTAGAGGTTAAAAATGTTATACACAACTATTGCGATCATAATATTTGCCGCTTCGTTTTTGTTTGCAATGCTTGGATTGGGCGGCGGAATGATTTATGTGCCCGTACTTAAATGGGCAGGCTTCTCTGTTAAGGAAGTTGCAATTCCATTGGGTCTTTTATTGAATGGGTTGAATACGCTTCTGGCGCTAATTCCATACGCGCGGAAAAAATTAGTTGATTGGAAAGGCGGTTTGGCGATGGCTCTTGCGGCGCTGATATTTGCTCCAATCGGAGCCTACACAGCCCAGTTCGTGCCTGTAAAAACACTTCTGGTTTTGTTCGCGTTAGCTGTATTAGCTGCGGCTGTCCGAATGGTTTTCTTTGCTAAAAATCCAGAACCGGAAAAAATGATGGAATTGAAAAAGCGTTCAATAATTGGCGCAGGAGTCGGCGCGTTTGCCGGATTTGCAGGAGGACTACTCGGCATCGGTGGCGGTTTTATAATTGCGCCGATATTAATGTGGATGGGTTACAAAACAAAAGAAGCTGCAGCTACAACAGCATTTGTAGTTACCTTCTCTTCTTTCTCCGGTTATCTCGGACACATGGCGGAAGGACATTTCAACTGGACTTTGACAATTATTGTTGTTATTGCCGTAATAATCGGCTCCCAGCTTGGGGGAAGTTTTATGAGTGGTAAGGCAAAACCGAAATGGGTAAAAAGTCTTTACGCGGCTGTGCTCTTCGTAATAGCTATTAAATTATTTATAGGAGCTTTTTAAGATGAAAAACATTTTGAGAACCTTGTTGCTATTACTATTGGCTTTCCGGTTTGATCAAGTACTTTTTGCACAATCGGATATTAAGTGGAATGGGTATATCCAAACAAGGCTCAATTCCGATTTCCAAACCCATAATGAATTTATGATTAGAAGAGGAAAACTGTGGCTAAAAGGAAACGTGCCGGATGTTGAGAATCTTTCTTTCAAAATACAAGTTGTCTTTCGTTCCATGAAAGAGCAAGAATTTATGGTGCAGGATGTTTATGCAAAGTATGAAAAAGACGGACATAAATTTCTACTTGGTCGAATGGTCCCCGATTTTACGTTGGAATGGAATCAACCCGATGCAGCTATTCCCTCACTAGAGAGAGGATTGGTTGTTGACGGACTTGTTCACGGTGATCAATCTATTGCCCGCTTAATAGGGTTTCAATACAGATATGATTCTGAAGATCACTTTCATTTAGGAGCCGGAATATTTAATGCGAATTTCAATTTGCCGGGGAAAAATTCTGATAAGTCATTTCTTTATTCGTTTCGAAGCGGTTATAATTTTATACAATCTTCAACTGTGCTTTTGCATCTTGGCTTTTCTGCGGCTTACAGAAAATTGAATAATCTTCCCCTCCCCAAGATTTATGATTCCGGTAAAATGATTTCGGGAGACGAATACAGATGGGGCATAGAATCCATAATAAGAATCAATGGATTGGAATTTCAAGGTGAATACCTAACCGCCAATATTAATAAAGACAGAGCATGGGGTTATTATCTCTATTCAACCTTTTCTATAACAAATGTAATCCAGCCAATTTTAATTATTGAGAAATATGCCGACTTGAAAAGCGGGACAAATGACAACGAGTGGTACGGTGTTGGAGTTAATTACTATTTAACAAAACAAACAAAATTAATCAGTGATTTAAGAACTCAATTTTCAAACAACAAAAACAACTATTTGGGAAGAATACAATTCCAGATATTTTTTAATTAAATAAAAGGAGAAGTAAAATGGCAACAATTAATCCACAAGATTGGTTAGAATTTGGTCAGAAATTTCATGGGCACAAATGCCCCGCAATGCCAATGGGCTTAAGAGTAGGTGCTGAAGCATTGAATAAACTCGGAGTTGAAAGAGCAAAAGACGGACAAATTGTTGCGTTTGTAGATCTTGGTGACGATCACTGCGCAACTTGCTATGCCGACGGTTTACAAGTAATAATGGGAACGACTTTCGGTAAAGGAAATATCAAAAAAACTCATAAGGGGAAATGGGCAGTAACAGTTGTAGATAAAGCTACAGGTAAGGCTGTTCGTGTTACACCAAAAGCCGAGGCAATGCTCGCAAACAAGCAAACCGACTTCTTCAAAGAATACAGAGAAAAAGGCATCCCCGCAAGCAAAGTTCCGGACGAAGTTGTAGAACCCTTGGTTCAAAAAGTTATGGGCGCGCCTGCTGATATGATAATGAATATCTCCGAAGTGTTCGACTTTGATTTGGTTGAATCTCCTCACAGTTTCAACAGTTTCGTCTGCGAAGAATGCGGTGAAATGACCGTGATGGAATACGGAAGAATAAAGGGCGACAAGAAAGTTTGCCAAGACTGTGCAGCAAAATAATGCATAATTCAAGCGGCGCCGGAAATGGCGCCGCTTTTATAACGGAGAACGAATGTCACACAATCATTCACACTCAGCAGAAACAAGCGGCAAGCGATTATTTATTACTATTCTATTAAACTTTACCATCACCGTTGCTGAAATAATCGGTGGAATAATTTCCGGCAGCCTTTCGCTGATTTCCGACGCGATTCATAATTTTAGCGACGGCATTGCGGTGATTCTAAGTTACGTAGCAATTCGGCTGAAGAAAAAACCCAAAGACTATAAGTTTACTTTCGGTTATAAACGCGCAGAGATTTTAGCCGCGGTTCTCAATGCATCCGTGCTTATCGGAATTAGTCTGTACTTGTTTTTCGAGGCGTACAATCGATTCATGAATCCCGAAGAAATAGAGGGCGGAACAATGATAATCGTTGCGTCTATCGGATTAGCGGCGAATATACTTGGAACGCTATTGCTGCGTTCCGGCGCGAAAGATAACATGAACATCCGTTCTGCATACCTTCACCTTTTCAGCGATGCCGTTTCAAGTGTCGGAGTCATTCTCGGCGGTATATTTATCTATTTTTATGAAATATATTGGCTCGACCCGGCGCTCACAGTTTTAATTTCTATTTACATTATTAAGGAAAGCTTGGAAATTGTGAAAGAAGCTGTTGAAATATTGATGATGGCTGCGCCTAATAATATAAAAATACCAGACGTGGAAAAAACGATTGTGGGTCTCGAAGATGTTGAGAGCATTCATCATATTCACTTCTGGAAAGTCGACGAAAAAGATATTCACTTTGAAGCGCATGTAAAAGTTAATGATATGCAAGTAAGCGAAACCGAAAGAATCCTAAACAAAATTGAGGAAGCGCTCCACCACAAATATGATATCAATCATATAACACTCCAGTTTGAAACAGATAGGTGTGAGGATACGAATTCTCACAAATAAATTTTCAATAATTAAAATATTCTATCAAACAATACCGTTTTAGGTCATTTAATAAGCAATAGGATATTCTTAGTTTATTTTTGATTTTCTATCTTTGGGGATTATATTTCGCCATCTAACGAAATGAAATGTTGCAACCAGAAAGTTTGAAAGGAAAGGTGCGCATGCTGCAAAAAATAAATTCGACAATCGAAAAATTGAATCAACAATTCAAGACCATCATGGAAGAACGGCAAAATCTACTTTCTGAATTTGCCGGATACATCAGTAACAAAGCACAGAAGGGAGAACAAATCAATTTAATTTTCATCTGCACGCACAACTCCCGCCGGAGTCACATGACTCAGATTTGGGCGCAAGCCGCGGCCGAATATTACGGTATTCCAAATGTGCATTGCTATTCCGGCGGAACGGAAGCAACCGCGTTTTATCCCTCTGCCGTAAAGGCTGTGCAGGAAGCAGGCTTCCGCGTAGAAAAGAAAGACGAGTCAACCAATCCGACTTATCTTGTATATTACGCTGACGAAAAAGATCCGCTGCAATGCTTCTCCAAAGTTTACTCCGATCCGTTCAATCCGCAGAAAGACTTCGCGGCGATTATGACATGCTCAAGCGCAGATGCCAACTGTCCTGTTGTCTTCGGTGCAGAAGCAAGATTCCCGATTCGTTACGAAGATCCGAAAGAATTCGACGGAACGGATTTGGAAGAGGAAAAGTACAGAGAACGTTTCGCGCAGATTGGAACGGAGATGCTGTATGCGTTTAGTCGGGTGGTGAAA
>CAZULK010000102.1:0-9449 GCA_964621225.1 uncultured Melioribacteraceae bacterium
AACCCCGAAGGGGTGACATAATTCGTAATTCAGAATTTTCCCATTTCACAAATCTATTTCTTTAGCCTGCATATAATGCCCCAGAGAGCGATTGTGTACCTGTTCATGAAAGTATTTTATATTGAATAAAATTCCTACTTCTTTGGATGCATACTAAATTAATAGTTAAATTTCGAAGTTTGATTTTTTACTATGACAAAGAAAAAAAAGAACATATTAATAATTAGATTAAGTTCGCTCGGGGATATAATTCTGACCACTCCATTTTTAAGAGTCTTAAGAAAAAAATATCCCGTTGCAAATATTGATTTTATATGTAAAAAGCAATTCGCAGATGCTGTTCGTCTTAATCCAAATATCAACTCGCTATTAATCTATGATGATTCAGAGGAATTCAAAGACAATTTGTTAAAGAGAAATTATGATTGGGTAATTGATCTTCAGAATAATTTTCGTAGTAGAAAGCTATACACAAAATTAAATGCAAAAGTTGATAGATTTAAAAAACCTTCCCTTAAGAAATTTTTACTGGTTCATTTTAAATCCAATTTATTAACTCCCGTAAAACCAATACCGGAACGTTATTTCGAATCTGTGGATGAATTAATTAGTGACTTTGAAGGACCCGAACTTTTTATTCCAAAGGAGATAACTCCGGTCTTATTGCCGGGGAAAAATTATATCGGTATTTGTCCCGGTTCGCAACATTACACAAAACAATATCCCGTTGAATATCAAATTGAATTGTGTAATAAATTATTAGCAGAAGGATTTACTCCGGTTTTATTCGGAGGAAAGAGCGATTTGGAGATTTGCAAACGAATTAACGAAAAAGTGCCAGAGACTATTAATTTGTCGAATGATAACGATCTATTTTCAACTGCAGCAAATATGAAATTGTGTAAAGTAATTATTTGTAATGATTCAGGCTTAATGCATACGGCTGCGGCATTAAAAATTCCCTTGATTGCAATTTTCGGCTCCACTGTTAAAGAATTCGGATTCATTCCATACGGAACAAAAAATGTGATTATCGAAAATGAAGAAATAAAATGTCGTCCATGCAGTCATATTGGAAGAAATAAATGCCCGAAAGCACATTTCGATTGTATGAGGACTCTTACACCGCAACTTGTATTTGATAAATTCAAAAGTTTTTACGATAGTGTGATATGAAAATTTATTATCTTGTTTACAACTATATAACTTTCCCGCTGCTTTATTTAGTAGCACATTTGTTTTACCCGTTCAATTCCAAAATAAGAAAGGGTTTGAAGGAAAGAAAAAAATTATTCGAAAATTTAATCATTTCTTTAGCCGGAATAGATAAAAGTAAAAAAGTATTGTGGTTCCATTCCTCTTCGATGGGCGAATTTGAACAAGCCAAACCAATCATCGAAAACATAAAAAAAAGTAGTGATCATACTATTGTAGTTACCTTTTTCTCTCCTTCGGGATATGATAATTCTCTAAGATATCCTTATGCGGATGTTATATCATACATTCCTTTGGACACACCGCAAAGAATCAAAAGGTTTTTAAATTTAGTTCGCCCTTCAATTGCAGTTTTTATGAGATATGACATTTGGCCAAACGTTATTTGGGAACTTAAAAAGAGGAATATCCCTTCATTCATAGTCGACGCTACTATGCGTAGTGAAAGCAAACGTAAACTTCCTTTTGCGATTGGTTTTCATAAATCACTCTATAGTTGTATCACTAAAATTTTATGTGTGTCGGAAGAGGATGCAAAGAACTTTAAATCTTTCGACGTAAAAGAAGAACAACTGGAGGTTGTGGGCGATACAAGATACGACAGGGTATATCGAAAAAGTCTGCAAGCAAGAGAGAAAAAATTATTCAAAGACGGATTTTTTGAAGGTAAAAAGGTATTTGTCTTCGGAAGTTCGTGGGAAAGCGATGAAGAAGTAATTTTCCCGGCTGTGGAAAAGTTGTTGAAGTATGATGATAAATTTATAATGATAGTGGCTCCTCACGAACCGGATTTAATTCATTTGGAAAAAATTGAACATACTTTTGCAAAGACTGCCGGAACAATTCGATTTTCATTTTTAAACAATTATAAAGATGAAAGAATAATAATTATCGACTCAATCGGAATACTCCTTACACTATACTATTACGCAGATATTGCATACGTGGGAGGAAGTTTTAAACAAGGTATTCACAACGTACTGGAACCTGCCGTTTACGGCATTCCGATTTTATTCGGACCAAAACATGAAAACTCCCAAGAGGCGATCAAACTGAAGGAATTGGGCTCCGCAATCGTTGTAAGGAATAAAAAGCAGGCTTACAGAAATCTCCGATATTTATTGAATGACGATTTAAAGAGAAAGGAATTGGGAAAAATTTCCGGGGAGTTTGTTCATTCCCACATTGGAGCTACTGAAAAGATAATCAAAGAAATAGAAAAAGTTTTATAAAAAAGCCCGCACGAAGCGGGCTTTTTTAATTTCTTAAAGTTGCGGACCGGCAGCAACCAATGCTTTTCCTTCTTCATTATCTGTATAATTTTCGAAGTTCTCAATGAATTTTTGAGCCAGCATTTTTGCTTGTTCGTCCCATGCGTTCGGGTCAGCCCAAAGGTTTCTCGGATTGAGCAACGAAGAATCAACGCCGGGTGCTTCTTTTGGAATGCTCAAATTAAAGAATGGTAAAGTTTCATATTCCACTTCATTCAATGAACCGTCCAAAATCGCATTGATTAATTTTCTTGTAGGTACGATATCAATTCTTTTTCCTACTCCGTAGGGACCGCCGATCCAGCCTGTATTAACCAACCAAGCTTGAGATCCGTGTTGTTCCATCTTCTTCACTAATTCTTCTGCATATTTGGTTGGGTGAAGCAACAAGAATGCAGCACCGAATGCAGCGGAGAAAGTAGGAACGGGTTCTTTAATTCCTCTTTCGGTTCCGGCAACTTTAGCCGTATATCCGCTGAGGAAATAATATTTGGTTTGATCCATATTTAATTTTGAAACCGGAGGCAATACACCGAATGCATCTGCAGTTAAGAATATTACATTCTTTGCATGTCCGCCTTTCGAAACCGGTTTTACTATGTTTTCAATATGATAGATCGGGTAGGATACACGGGTATTTTGTGTTTTAGATGCATCGGAAAAGTCTACTTTTCCATTTTCGTCATAAACAACATTTTCCAACAAAGCATCTCTTTTGATTGCACCGTAAATATCGGGTTCTTTTTCGGGATTCAGATCAATAACTTTGGCATAGCATCCGCCTTCGAAATTGAATACTCCGTCATCGTCCCAGCCATGTTCGTCATCACCAATGAGTGCACGATTTGGATCAGTAGACAAAGTAGTTTTACCGGTGCCCGACAAACCGAAAAAGATTGCAGTATCACCGTCTTTTCCCATGTTGGCAGAGCAGTGCATCGAAGCAATTCCTTTCAACGGAAGGTAATAATTCATAATGGAGAATATTCCTTTTTTCATTTCTCCGCCGTACCAGGTGCCACCGATAACGGCTCTTTTTTCTGCCAAGTTAAACGCAACATAAACTTCGGAATTCAATCCGTGTTCTTTCCATTTAGGATCGGTTGTTTTGCAAGCATTCAACACTACAAAATCGGGTTCAAAATCTTCCAACTCTTCTTCCGAAGGTCTGATAAACATGTTTTTAACAAAATGCGATTGCCATGCAACTTCTGTAATGAATCTTACTTTGATTCTGGTATCCTCGTTAGCTCCCGCATAACCGTCGGTTACATAAACTTTTTTCCCGCTCAATTGGTTAGCAGAATTTTGATATAAATCTTTCCATATTTCAACGGAAATCGGTTTATTATCTGAACCTTTTCTGTTTGGTCCTGCCCACCAAATATTTTCACTGTTTTCGGGTTCATCTACGATGTATTTGTCCTTAGGTGAACGACCTGTAAAAATTCCGGTATCTACTGCAACCGCACCGAATTCGGTAACAACTCCCTTGTCAAATCCTTCCAGTGACGGGTCGGTTTCATGCTTGAACAATTCATCATAGGATAAATTGTGATAAATTTCCTGAACATCAGTTATTCCATACTTTTCTAAATTCAGGTCTGCCATAATCATCTCCTTTGTTTGGGTAATAAAAATATCATTTTATCCGTTACAAAAGTAAAAAAGATTAAATTAAATAATGATAAAATTATCTCGCAACAAGTAAAATTTGATTAAATTTTAATATTTATTAACAATTTGTTCTTCCATCCATTATTTTATGGTAAAATAATTTATTATTTTTATTTAATGATTATTAAATTTCAGTTATGGCTCAGGAAGGGAAAAATCAAATAGAGGAAATAAGCAGATTTTCGGAAGTTCTTCCATTAGGATTGATATTTTTCGATAAGGAATTCAATATTATCGACTGCAACGATAATCTCCTTCAATTTCCGGGTATTTCCCTCCAAAATAAGGATGAACTGATTGGTAAAAAGTTTTCTCTGGGTATCTTGGGAAATAGTAAAAATTCCGAGTTGCTCGAAAAAGACCTCCCATTCGAAGAAAATTTAACTTCCACCAAAACATCACAAGGGATATTGAGCGTTACGCTTAAAGTGATGCCTTTGTATGATGAAAATGAAGTTTTCGAAGGCGGGGTAGCTGTACTGGAAGATCATCTTTTTCAATACAATGATATAGAAAAAGACCCATCTGAAAGAATTTCCTCAATAGCAAAGTATTACCATGATGCGTTTTATATTTCCCAAGAAGACGGGAAAATTCTCTATTCATCTGTAAATGATGAAGTCAAACAGCAATTCAATAACAATCCGGCCAACGTTAAGGAGATATTCGAAAATAGCATACTGAACAAAGAGTTTAAGCTATTGTTTAATCAATCCAAAACCGGAACAAAGGTAAAAGATTATATTCATTCGGATGAATATTTGATCAGGGTAGTTATACGAAAAGAAGAAAAATTCGATTTGGTGATTTCTGCAATTGACCTTGTGGAAGCTGGAGGGGCAAAATATACAAAAGAGGAAATAGAGGAGCTCGAAAAATTTCATGTTATTTCGGAGTCAATTGTTGATTCGATATTCGGAACTGATGAAAATGGCATAGTTGATTTTTGGAATAAAGGAGCAGAAAAAATATTCGGCTTTCCTCGAAGTTCCGTTTTCGGAAAACATATTCAAAATGTAATTCCAACTTTCGATTCGGAATACTTTGCTAATCTTATTAAAATGATTGATGACAAAGGTGTTTGGGAAAGCGAGCTGAAGTTGAAACTCGGAGGAGAGGATAAGTTCATCAACTTAAAAATGACTAAGGTCGAACTCCGAGATAAATCTTTCGTGATGGGCATTGCATCGGATGAAACCCTGCGGGCACGGGTGGAAAGAGAACTTAGGATTTCCGAAGAACGATACAGAAACCTGGTTACAAATTCAGCAGAATTTATTCTCCTTTTGGATGACGACGGAAAAATAAACTATGTGAATCCGGCATTTCTTTCTGCAACTAATGAAAAAGAAGAAAAGTTAATAGGTGTTCGTTTTATAGATCTGTTCGATCAAAAATCTCTCAATAAATCGGGTTTACAAGAAAGAGATATACTCAAAAAAGATAAAGTCAACGTAGAACTTCCGTTAAAAGGAATAAAGGGAAATGATATAATTGTATTGGCGAATATAACCCCCTTCCTCGATCTAAACGGGGATGTAAAATACTTTACCGTGGTAATGACAGATATTACCGAAAAGAAGACGGCAGAAAAAGATATGCTGTTAATCCGATCTGTGTTTGATGCATCGAATGACGGCATTGCCGTTATTAAAGAAAGAAAAATTTCCCTTTGCAACGATTCCTTTGCTAAGTTATTCAATTTCAATTCTATAAAAGATGCTTTGGGCACAGACCCGGCCGATTTGGTTTCACAAGACGACATCGTCGAATTCACGGAATTAATTCAAAAAATAGAATCGGGAAAAATTAGAGGGGGTCAAATTGAATTCTCCGGATTGGAACAGAAGGGAGAAAGAAGATATTTTAGCGGTTCGGTTACTTCCTACGATTTTGAAGAAGAAAAATATATTGTGCTTGTTGCAAGGGACGAAACTCAATCCAAGAAAGCGGAAATATTACTCAAGCAAAGCGAAGAACGATACAGAAATATAACCGATACTATCAGCGATGTTCTCTGGATGGCAGAAAGAGTTGAAGGTAAGCTCCAAACCGTTTTCTATACATCTTCAATTCAAAAATTATTGGGCTATTCAAGCGATGAATTTATCGAGAAGAAAAATCTTTGGTATCGAGTTATTCACCCGAAAGACAGGAACGGAGTAATAAAGCAATTAAAGGGAATTTACTCGAATCCGGAATTGACCGAAGGTGAATTAGAATATCGCGTTGTAACAAGGGAAGGAAACATTCTCTGGATAGCAAATAAACTTAAAATTCTTCGCAATGATACCGGTGAGATTGAATCGATAATAGGTGTAGTTTCCGATATTACTCTAAATAAAAGGGCTGAAGAAGAATTACGAAAATCTGCCGAAGAACTCGCAAATTTGAATGAGTCTAAGGACCGGTTCATATCAATAATATCACATGATCTCAGAACACCTTTCAGTTCTATTCTGGGATACACCGATTTACTATTGGGAAACCGGGAATTACCCGAAACCAAGCAGGTTGAGTATATTTCCTTCATTCAAGAATCCGCTAAAAATATGCTCGATCTTGTAAATTCCTTATTGGACTGGACAAGATTGCAAACCGGAAGAATAAAATTCGAACCTCAGAAAATAGACGCAAGTCTACTGGCAAACAAATGTATAAATATTCTTGGCGGCACTGCGTTACAAAAAAACATTACTCTCGTTTCCAATGTAAACAGACAAATATATATTCATGCAGACGAAAATTTGATGATGCAAGTTTTGAATAACTTGGTATCCAATGCAATCAAATTTACCAACCCGGGCGGGAGTATAACCATCAACGCGAACCCGAAACCGGAAGAACATGTGGTTCAAATTTCTGTTAAAGATACGGGAACGGGAATAAGAAAAGAGGATATGGATAAACTCTTCCGAGTAGATGCAAAATTCACCTCTCCCGGAACTGCCGGCGAAAAAGGAACAGGACTGGGACTTTCATTAGTGAAAGAGATAGTAGAAAAACATGGCGGTAAAATTTGGGTGAGGAGTAAATTGGGGCACGGCACGGAGTTTATTTTCACTGTTCCGGTTTCTTCTTCAACTATATTACTGGTTGACGATTTGCTGACGGATAGAATCCTTTACAGAAAATTAATTCAAAGTATACTTCCGGAATTTACTATAAAAGACGCCCCTAACGGTAAGGCAGCTGTGGAAGCAATTAAAAATTTAGCGCCTTTATTAGTCATTACGGAACACAATCTCCCGATGTTAAGAGGAGAAGCGCTGATAAAACAAGTACAAATTATGGATGAAATTCAAATGAAACCGGCATTTATTGTGCTTACCAGAGATTACAACGAAAAATTGCAAAAGGCTTATAATGAATTGGGAGTGAAATACATTTTTGGCAAGCCTGTTGAACTGGATAAATTCCGTATAGCATTGATTAATTCAATGAAGGAAACAAATATCAATTAATCTTTATATCCAGAACGGAGAACCGTTTCCAACCTTTATAATCGAAATGCCACCACTCAGTTTCCAAAGGTTCGAATCCGAATTTCATCATCACTTCCCTCAATAATTTTCTATTCTCTCTTTGCTTGGCAGTTAAATTTGGAAAATCATAATGAGCCCGCTCGGTAAAATTATCGTACTCAGTTCCCATATCCAATTCCCGGTTCAATGAATCAACCAAAGTAATATCAACCGCTGCACCGCGATTATGACGGCTGCCTTTTGCCGGATCTGCAACGTATCTGGGATCGGGCACCAACTCCCACATTTGTTTTTGTACCGAAAGCGGACGATAACCATCAAATATCTTTATCTTAAGATTAAACTTCTCCTTCAAATATTTATTGGCCAAAGATAATTTTTCACCGACAATTTTCCGGATAAATACATTACCGGTCGGATATAAAACCTTTCCCGTAAAATTATTCCGGGTAGCATATCGCACATCTTGTATTATTGTAGAGTCGATAGAGTTTAATGCAACAATTGCAGTATCGCTTTGAGCCGGGCAGTAAAGAGTAAAAGCAAAAAAGAAAAAAAATATTTTTTTCATTTTATTTCCCTTTCATTTTATAAATTTTATTTCCCAAAATAATCCTTTCCGGTTCCATATTTTTAACGGGGATAATGTTTTTACCTTTTAAGATTGGGATTTTTCCGATTGATCCTGTTTTAGAAATGAGTTCAACGGTTGTCTTGGAATCCGAATGTATAATCAAGTAGTTATTCTTCTTTACTACTTTTACATTTTCCGGAATGTTTGCTGCAGCAGCTTTAACACTATCAACATAAACAACTATTTTCTTCCCGTAATTGCTTTCATTCCCCTCGTTATCCAGAAAGGTTAACCTGAATTCATATTTACTTTTGGGATTTTCAATTTGCATTCTTATTGTATTTCTACTACCGTCAATTTTGGAGATCAAATCGGAGTAAATTCCCTCAAATTCATAAAGCAAATAATTGCCGGCTCTGCGGCCACTTGCCCATCCTAATATGATGGAGAAAGGAGAAGTGGAATTTATATTGACTAGAATATTTTCGGGAGCCTTTATTTTTTTGCCCGTCCCGAAATCGGGGAAAACATAATTATTGAAGCGAATTTCTTTATTATTTGTAATGTTCGAATACCGGTAAACGGCAAAACCTCTCGTATTTTCAGATCTGGTTAACGATATCTGTTTAAATAGTTGTCGTATAACTTCAGTTTTATAAGCTCCCAAACCGATCACCAACTTTTCCGGAGTAACGGCAGTCTTCCAAAATTCCAACAGCTTTTTAAATGAGGGTTTATTTTCTATACTCCAATAGATTTGCGGCACTATGAAATCGACAATACGGTTTTTCACGAAAGCAATTGCATCTTGCGATGCATCTTCATAAGCCGAGAAATAACCGGTATTATTATTGTTTTTGTAAATTCCCAAGGGTGTAACAGCTACTTTAACACGAGGCTTTATTTTTTTTGCCGTATGGTAAATGGAATCCAACAGTTCAATTATATTTTCCCGCCTCCAAGCAAACTTATCTTTCCCTTGTGAATAAAGGGTGAAAGAAAAGTCATCGTTGAATTTTTTACCCGGATACCTCATGTAATCCAACATTATGCCGTCAACATTATAATCAGTTGTTAATTCTTCAATTAACTGAACAATATATTCTCTTACCTCGGGCAAACCCGGGTCAAGCCAATTTTTAATCGATCCGGCATCCCTAAAAGGGATCACCCAATTAGGATGAAATGTGGAAACACTTTCTCCCTTACCCTGTTTGGTGACATTCA
>CAZULK010000103.1:0-9446 GCA_964621225.1 uncultured Melioribacteraceae bacterium
TGTATAAATAACTCTTTCATTACCAACTGCAATGTTTTTTAATGCTGAAACTACGGTCACCTGTATTTCTTCAATAAAATTATCCTCAAAAATATCAAGTAAGAAGTCAATTAATCTTTCATTATCTCTATCCATTATTTTTACTAGTGTCCATATCATTCTCGATTTCATTTCTAAATAACAATCAAAAGAAAAAATATTAATATTAGAATTATGGTATGGAATCATTTTTATGATTTTATTATGATTTTCTTTAGAGGCTTTATATTTTATCAGCACAAAATCATCTTCGTAATCTACAGATATTATCTCGGCAAGGTCATAAATAGAGGAAATTTCTTTTGATCTGTCATTCTTTATCGAAATGCTATATTCAACAAATTCCTTTTGAATTATTTCGAGTAGTTTCTTTTTCAGTTTGCCTATGTTTATCCCTTTTTCTGCAGATATTAATATACAACCCGGAAAATGATTGGTAACATATTGTATCCTGCTTTTGTCCTTCAATGCATCAACTTTGTTGAATATAATTAAGCTGGGTTTCTTGGAGCAATTCAGCTCCTTAAGGGTATCATTTACGACATTAATGTGATCTTCGAAGAAGGGATGCGAAACATCAATTACATGAAGTATAAGATCTGCCTGACGTACAACATTCAGTGTGCTTTTGAAAGAGGCAATTAAATTATGTGGAAGTTTTCTGATAAACCCGACTGTGTCGGTCATTAAAATTTGTTTCCCTTTTTGAATTTCCAAACTTCTTGTGGTTGAATCCAAAGTTGCAAAGAGCTTATCTTCTGCAAGTATATCCGCGCCGGTAAGCAGATTAAGCAAAGTCGATTTGCCGGCATTAGTATAACCGACCAAAGTGGTGGTGAAGAAATTTTTTCTCTGCATGCTTTTGGTTAATTGCTGCGATTCAAATTTATCCAATCTTTCTTTCAGCTTTTTGATTCTGGTTCTGATAATTCTCCGGTCTGTTTCTATCTGGGTTTCACCGGGACCTTTGGTCCCAATTCCCCCGTATTGTTTGGAAAGGTGAGTCCAGGCTCTTGTCAGTCTGGGAAGCATATATTCCAATTGAGCCAACTCCACTTGAGTTTTTGCTTCCTTGGTTTTCGCATGCGAGGCAAATATATCGAGTATCAACCCGCTTCTGTCAATAATCTTTTTGTTGATCAGCCTTTCCAAATTCCTAACCTGTGTAGGATTTAAGTCATCATCAAAAATTACGGCGGAAACTTCATTTATCTCCGCAAGTTCGGCAATCTCTTCGGCTTTTCCTTTCCCAATAAAATAGGCGGGATCTATTCTGTTTTTTTCTTGCACAACTCTGAATATTATATCTGCTCCGGCGGTTTCGGCAAGGCGTTCCAGTTCATCCAAATTTTCTTCGATTTGTTCGCGAGTGTAATCGTAGGTCTTTACACCAACGATAATACACTTTTCCAATTGTGTTTTATTTAGTTCTTCTATTTCCGGCATCCTTTAACGATAATATTTCTTTCTTTGTATTTCTTGCAACAAGCATTTCTGCTAATGTCAGTAATAAAGCAATAATTATAAAATATTTCCACAACTCAATTCCAAATCTGGATTGATAGATTGTCTCTTTCAGATTGCTTTTTTCCGAAATGGGGATAACTTTTGTTCCCTCCGCAGATTCCAATACCTCTTGAATCTTATCGATCGAATAGTAAGTTAATTTCGATTCGATAGGGGAATAATTTACCACAGCGAAGCTAATTAATTTATCATCCAAGAAAAATTGGTACACTCCGGGAATATCTGTTTTGGAATAAGTTGGCTTGCCATTGCCGGAGTTTTTCATATTTAGTTTTTCTTCCCCACCGTTGGGTCTAATAACTTTTATTATTCCGGTTGATTGTCGATTTATTTGAAGTGGGATTTTATCCCCAACGAAATATTGTTCTTTTGCTAAATTCGATTGCGCACCGAAAATAATTGCCCGGTGAACCAATGGAGCAAATAATCCGGTTATTGGGAAAGACGACCACTCCAATTTGGGGAGTCCGTTAAATAAAATTATTTTGTTTCCTGAGTATCGTACTGAAAGAAAAGGTGAACCATCTTTAAGCGATATAATTTCCTCTGATTCCGTTGTTGAACTAAATTTGGCATACTGGTAAAACATTGGGGAAGTAATAGTCGGTTTTTCAACTCCGAAAATATTTTTTAATAGCGGATGTGAATAATCAATTTTTTCGAATGCATTAACCGATTCTTTTTGTCCGGAAGAGATGATTTCTTTTATTGCCGGCAAGTTCAATCTTTGTGCAAGTTTGTTGTAACTGTCGTAATTATCCGGAGTGAAAATTACCAAGCCTTTATTTGTTTTTGAAAAATCGATTATTCTCTCGATGTTGTTCTCGCCAATTCCCACTAAAACAAGGACGTCAAATTTATTCAAATCGAAAGAGTTTATCTGATTCCAGTTTATGGTAGTTGTTTTAATCGATTTACCTTCTTCTACCTCCAATGCAGATTTAATAAAAGTGATTTCTTCAATATCATTATAAATAAGACCAACATTAATAATTTCCGGAATACTTATTGCTTCATAAAATGAATTATCATAATCGAAGTCATCCTCCTCCAAAGAGGCATGTATTTGTAGTAATCCGGTTTCCTTAAGGGTGACTGTGAAATCTTCCGAAATCCGGTTTCCATTTTCAAACTCAATTCTTTTTTGCGCTGCTCTGCTTTTGTTTATAAATAGGGATAATACACGATCTCCTGTATTGCCTTTGGCTGCAACATTAATTGATATTTCTTTGTTTAGTTCGAATATCCGGTTGTTTATAGAAATTGAGTTCAAAGAATAATTTACTTTTTGTGAGTTCTCGAAATCGGTTATATAAAAATTTATACCTTCTGAATTAAAGTATGCACTTATGGAGTCAACCGAATTAAGATTGTCCTTTTGTAAATCGCTTAGCAGAAATATTTCCTTGTTTATATTGGAGGATCTCTTCAAAATGTCCGAAGCTTTTTTAAGGCATTCTAATAAATTAGCCGGCTTTTCCGAAACACTTTTTTTACTAAAGAAATTTATCGCTTGTTCGGGTGTGTTGAATTTATAATTGCGATCCGGCTCTGATGCGTAATAAATAATTATATCATCCCCATCCTGGTAGAAATTCATAATGCTTTTCATTAAGTGTTTCGCTTTGCTGAATTTACTTCCCCTTCCTTCGATAATTGCCATTGAAGGAGAATCATCCAAAATGAAAACCCCGGTTGATTTTGAGGAAGAAGAGCCATATGAGCTATTTATTGATTTAATAGCCGGACGGGCAAATGCAAAAACCAGAAAGACAATTATCAATACCCTCAATATCAAAAGAATAATCTGCTTTAATTTAATCCTTTTGATTTTTGTCTTCTGCAATTCCTTTAAAAACTTGAGTGTGCTGAACTCAACTATTTCTAACTTTCTTCTGTTGAATAGATGAATTATTATAGGAACTGATGCAGCTAGTAATCCGAGTAAAATAGCTGGATTTAAAAATGTCATAATTTAATAGTGATATCCTTCAAAAATTCCAATTGGAAATATACGAATTGAATAACTATTACCCTCGGTAATTATTCAACAACATCGGGTTCTTCCAGTAAAGTAACTTCGAAGCGTCTTCCGTCCCTTACCGGTTCGCCCAACAATTCAGTATCATATTTCAGATAGAGAAGCTCGGCAATCTTAATCAAATTTTTACTTATAAACTTAACTGTTGCGCTGTCGTTCATTAACGAAGAAGCCATCTCAGGCGTTACTAATTTATCCCTAATCAATCTGTCCAGCATGCCGTTGACCAACACGTCGTTATCTTCTGCTTTTTGCAAAAGTTTTCTGAGTTTGGTTTTACGCACTTCCAGATCTTCTCCGTGCTTAGCTTTATATACTTCTCTGATTATCTTTGATATTATCACACGGAAAGTATTGTATTGCTTGCGCATCTCTTCGTTGTGGTTGGCAATGTATTTTGCCATGTTGCCTTGTAAATTTCGCAAGCTTTTTATTATCTCGACAATATATCTGCAGGCCAATTTGATTTCGTGAAAATGGCGGACTTCGTCTTCGGATAATTCTTCCGACTGCGCAAGTGTTGTGAATTCAATTATTTGACTGTAAATGCCTTTAACCTTTTTGAAATAGAGTTCATCGATATTTATCTTCATCGGTGCGGAAGATTCGCGAACTACTTTTTTCAATTTTTTATCTGAAAGAATATCTCCGCGATGCAAGTTCAATGTGTGTGCAATTATTTCGAAAGCATTATCGAATAAATGCATTGCTTCTTTGTATGCTGCGGCCAAAGCAGCTTGTGTATATTTACCGGTTGACTTGCTTATATATTTGGGCTGATCTATGTCTCCTTCCGGTTGCTCTTTGATAAATCTCGTTAAGAATTTTACAAGCAACGGCATAAAGGGAATCATTACCATAATTCCGATTACATTAAATAGGGAATGGAACATCGAGAGCTTTAATGTGTAATCGGTTGCAGCGATGCCTACTTTTACAGACAAATAATCAACCAATAAACTGATATGATGCATAAAAGCAATGGCAATAATTGCAGTGATAACATTAAATATCAAATGAGCGCCGGCTAATCTTTTGCCGTCCACGTTTGCACTGATTGAACCTATTATTGCAACAACGGTTGTACCTATATTCGCCCCGACGGCGAAAGCCAAACCGTTTTCGTAGGATATTTGATTAACCGATAGAGCCGTTAATACCAACGCAAGCGTAGCATGACTCGATTGCATAATAACAGTTATTACAATACCGATAAAGGTATAAACAATTAACCCCACAAAACCGGTCATTGAATACTCGGCTAAATCAACTGTTTGTTTAAATGTTTCGAAACTTTCTTTTAAATAATGAATGCCGAGAAAGATGAATCCCACACCTACCAGTATATAACCGACACTCCGTTCCTTTTTGCTGCTGCGCAACATAAATACAGCGCCGATGATTACGAACGGCATTGCAAATGCGGATATTTTAAACTTCAAACCGAAAAGAGAAATAAGCCATGCACCGGTTGTCGTTCCGATATTTGCTCCGAAAACAACTCCGATTCCTCCGGCTAAATCCATAAGTCCAGCACTCAAGAAAGAAATTGCAATAACAGATATTAAACCGCTCGATTGAGTGATTGCAGTGGATACAACTCCGAGCGATATGCTCTTCCAAAGTCTGTCCGATGATTTTTTGAGAATTTCTTCGAGGGGTCCGCCCGTGAAATATTTAAAACCTTTTTCAAGGAAGATCATTCCTATAAGGATAATCGCAATGCCGGCGCCTATTTCTTGCATCTTTTCGTAGAATAACACTACGTAAACAAGCAAAGCGAACAATATGAACGATACAATCTTTCTAAACATTTTCGCATTCCACAAACGGAGAATTCAGAAAATAGGCGCTAAAAATAAGATAAACTCATCAATAATTCAATTTATTTTAGTGCCATAAATTATTATCGAATTAAATCATATGTTCTTTAGAGATCGCTCATTATAAAATACGATTACATTTTATTGCGGTATATTAAACCCCAAAGCCTTTATATATCCTTTATTTGGAAAGCAATTTTCGAACTTGCAATTTTCAAGATATTGCCAAAGAGCCTTTTGGGCAAGTTGCATATCCGGTTTATTGTCTCTCTGTAATTTGTATGTGCTTCTATCCGATTCGGCATATTCAATTATCAAGTCATAATTATCCGGTTGAGAGAAATTTACCGGTCCGCGGGTGTTATTCATTTTTTTGTAAGGCCAGAAAGTCCAGCCAATTTTCATGCTGTCCAAAAGGCTTCTGAATTCAAACACCCATTCATCTTCGTTTTCTCCCGATTCTCCCATATAGATTGGCACATTGTATCTGTTGGAAAAATCGATATACTCTTGTATTTGTTCTTGAACCGGAGGCATCCAATATTTATGAAATTCGTAAACCAATTTATCGCCGAAAGGTTTACCGAATACGGAAAAGTTTGTATTCCACTGAGCCCCGCCGAGAATGATTAAGTGATTTTTATCCACTTTCCGGATTTCTTTCACAACTCTTTTATATAACGGTTCTAACTTCGGATTCAGCTTTTCCTTGTCGAAGAAATGAGCAATCGGTTCATTTAGCAATCCGTAACCGAGAATGATTTTTTTGTCCGCATAATGTTCGGCAATATTTTTCCAAATCTCAGTCATCAATTGTTGTGACTCATCACTTTCGAACAACCAAGGATAACCGTAGCTGTCGTCAATATTATCACCGGTTTGCCCGCCCGGTGCGCAATGCATATCAAGTATTACGGCCACATTATATTTTTCACACCAATTGATCACTCTGTCCAATAACTCAAATCCTCTTTGCTCATTGTTCCAAAGATATGTTTCATCACAAAACAACTTATAGTTGAAGGGAATCCTAACTGTATTCGCCCCCATTTCTTTTATATATTCGATGTCTTTTTCCGTGATGTAATTATCTTGGAAAAGAATCCAAAACTTCTTTGCCTCCGTGGGTCCGATCAGTTCGGTTATTACGTTATTTACCATCCGCGGAGAATTGGCTTTTTTGAATTTGAACATATAACCTTCCGGTACAAGCCAGTTGCCAAGGTTTACTCCTTTTATTAAGAATGCCTTTCCGTCCGGGGAAATTATTTCCTTTCCCGAAGCTGTAAAGAAATTTTGTGCACTTGATCTAATTGAAAAAAGAACCAATAAAATTATCAGTGATTTTAGGATCGCTTTCATTTTCTTCTCCGGTGTTTATAAAATTTAATAAGGCAGACTGATATAAAGTTTCCCCAAATCATTCAACTCCCCGGAAGCAGCGTTAAACAGATTTGAATATTTATCCTCGGCTCCTCGTCCGATAAACCAAGCGTATCTGAATACATCACTTCTGCTTTCGCAAAGGGCAACCATTTGTTTCATTTGCTCTGCTTGTTTTTCGTATGAATTGATTTGAGGATTCCAATTTGCCATTTCCGTTATCCAGATCTTCTTTCCGTATTTTGCCAATCGATCCAATTGTGCTTCCAATCCGTAATCGTACCAATGAAATGCAAGATAATCAATTTGGGGAAGCTTATTATTGTTTTGCACAATATACGCAGTGTAAAAATCATCCAGCCATGTTACCGGGTCGTTGTAACCGCTCATGGTTCCCCAATTCATTGCGGGTCCTACGAGGTAAACGGTTCTGTCTTTGTTCTTTAATTCCGCAACAAGACTTTCATATTTTTTCCATTCTTCTGCAGCATCGTAAGGAGTCATATTGGCTTGGTCGGTTAAGTTAGGTTCGTTCAATACAAGCAAATATTTTATCTCCGGATGAGAAAGTATAAATTCCTTTGCTTGCGTGAAATCGGCATCGGAGTTATGTCCCCAAAGCATGGGGATGAATTCCATTTGATATGTCTTGTAATAATCTTGCGGAGCAGTTGTTTTGAAGTACCAATTATACCACCAAGAAACACCACTCTTTAATGCATCAAGATCTGCCGGATCTTTTAAGTCATAAGCCAATCCGCGCTTAGGACTTTTTTTAATTGTTTGGCTGCCACCACTTTGAGTGAGGACTTGTTCATCTTTACTGCAAGAGATTAAAGTGAACAGTGTAATTAGAATTACTGCAATAAATTTTTTCTTGGAATTCATTCACTCCTCTTAATTAAATGTTAAAAACATTAAAAACGAATTGTTGTCATTACTGGAAAATGATCGGAGATAAATTTGTAATTATTTCTTCTGTCGTCTATTACTCTGTAATTCAACACGGAAAATCTTTTTGTGAAAATATAATCAATTCTTTTGTTTCCCGGTTTGTTGTTAAATCCATTAAATGTAAAATCGGGACCGTATGGAAGAGTTTTGGAAACAGACTTCGACTGATTAAGAGTGAAACTTAAAAGTTTAATCGGGTCTTCTTCGGGGGTTGCGTTAAAGTCGCCGGTTAATATTACCGGGAGGTTATCGACATTAACCTCTTTGATTGTTTTCAATATTAGTTTGGCTGAATTTACGCGCGCTTGCTTTCCGATATGATCGAAATGGGTGTTAAACACTCTTAACAATTTACCCGATGCGATGTGCTTAAATAAACCGAAAGTACAAACTCTTGTTATTGCAGCATCCCAGCCGACGGAACCCGTATCCATTGTTTCGGACAACCAAATTGTTGAGTCACTGATAACTTCGAATTTATCTTTATTAAAGAATATTGCTGAATATTCCCCTTTTGTCTTGCCGTCGTCCCTACCGCAGCCGATGAATGAGTAATTATCAAGAGAACTGTCAATATAATTCATCTGATTTGCAAGGGCTTCTTGTACGCCGAAGATATCCGGATTGTAATATTTCAATAATTGAACCAGCTCCTCTTTTCTGTCATTCCAATTGTTGACGGTGTCTTCGGCATTATCGTATTTAATATTAAAAGTAATTATCCGCATCTGTTGTGATTGCAAACTATTGTATGCAAATAATGTAATTAACAATGTTGCCAAAAGGAATTTCTTTGATGTCATGATTCAATTTCCCGATAAAAATTATTTTGAGTAAGGAATACTTATACGTAACATTCCCGCATCATTAAGTTTTTTAGGTGTTACCTTAACTTGTTTAATCATACTTCCGTTATAAACAATTAAATTGAAAGCGGCATCGGTTTGAACAATAATGTTTGCGGGCATTTCTTTGCCTTTTCGTCTTTCGCATACAACGCGTACAGTCGCATCCCCAACATGCAAGTTCTTAATTCCATGTTTGTCATTGCGCTTTATTCTCCAAATGAGAGTATTATTTTTCCCTATTATTTTTAGTCCAAGTATGTTTTCTATTAACAGTTGAATAGGTCCGATTCCACTCCAACCGACAAAATCACTTTTCGCGGGATTACCGGGCAAATAAAAATCGGGTGCATAATTTTCATATACTGTTCCGGAGTCGTTGAATACGGCTGCCATTCCGTGCAAATACCGTTCAACTGCGGAATCCGCAAGAGATTGATATCCGTATTTTTCAAGTCCTTTAATTATCATTAAGTTTGTTGGCGCCCAAACTCCGCCTAGCCAGTAACCCCCGTCGGGATGGTATTCCTTCTCATCGGCAGAGAGCGATGGAAAAGGAATCTTTCTCCAAAACTCATCCGGATTTTGTAAATGAGAAATTAATTTATTTGCTTGCTCTTTGTCGGGAGTTCCCGCCAATAAAGTCCAGAACGCACCAATAGTTTTCTTTTTGAACTGTGTTCCGTCTGCAGTGACGTCATAGTAAAATCCGTCATCTTCATTCCAGCACCATTTGTTAATCTTTTTGTTGATGGTTTCCGCTTCTATTTTGAACCTCTCCGCATCGGCACTTCTGTTTATTTCTTCGGCTATGAATGAAAGATTGTTATACAT
>CAZULK010000104.1:0-9306 GCA_964621225.1 uncultured Melioribacteraceae bacterium
GTAGTATATATTAGACCGGCAAAAATACGTATTGAGTCATCTCATTAAACTTACATCAACATTATTAGTTTTATTTTTAAAACATTAAATTAAGAATAAAGATTTCTGAATTAACGAATTGGGAGGAATGTTTTGAGCATACTTAAAACCACCGGTATCGACCACTTGAATCTTGAAGTAATTGATCTGGAAGAGACTGTTAAGTTTTATAAAGATTTATTCGGCTTCCGCGTACTGAAAGAACAGCCCGAGGAAAATTCAAAGATAATAGGCAACGATAAAGTTAAGTTATGCCTTTACCAAACGGGAATGAAAGATAAATATGTAAAAAAAGGATTTGCTCATTTCGGTTTGCATATAGACAATTATGACGAAGTTTTATCTTTGTGCAAGGAAATGGGAATTGAAATTTACTACGGCGGAGAACTAAAATGGGAAAAATCCGCCTCTGTTTATATACAAGATCCAAACGGATATGAAATTGAATTGACGAAAGTATTTGGCGGTGGTTTATAGTCAGTCAGAATTTATTTTGTAATGGATGGTTCATTTATAAATAAACGACATTTATAAAAGAGGAATTATGAAACGCTTATTTTTGATAAGTATTTTATTGGCAATGTTCGGTTGTGCCGGTAACGGTGAAAAGGAAAACATTGACAAAACACAATACGTTAATGTATTTATCGGCACCGGTTCAATAGACAGTTTGAGTTTATCCGGAAGCAATTTCCCGGGAGCTTGTGTCCCTTTCGGTTTGGTTCAGCTTAGTCCCGACACAGATGACAACCCTGAAGATCCATGTAGCGGATATGATTATGCAGATTCCACAATTGTCGGATTCACTCACACGCACTTAAACGGAACCGGAGTGGCGGATTTATTCGACTTTCTATTTATGCCCTACGGTGGGAACATAAAGTGGGATGCCGGTTCTGACGACAGAACCGTAAAAGGTTACCGTTCCGCATTCAAACATGAAAATGAAAAGGCCTATCCGGGTTATTATTCTGTATTGCTGGATGATTACAGAATTAATGCCGAACTATCCGCAACCGAACATTGCGGAATACATCGCTATACATACCCTTCCAACATAGAGAAACGATTGATCATCGATTTGGATCACTCGTTAGATAAAGCCCGCCCTTATTGGTCTTGCAGAATAATCGGTGCTCAGATAAAAGTAATTGATAAAAAAACAATTGAAGGATACAGGATAATTACCGGCTGGGCAAGGGAACGAAGGGTTTATTTTAGAGCGGAATTTTCCGTGCCATTTGAAAGCTGGCAAATCAAAGAAGGTAGAATAGTATATAATAATGTGAATGTTGCAAACGGGACTAACATTAAATTAGTTGCAACTTTTCCCAAACAATTGAAGGAACCGGTAATTGTAAAAGTCGGCTTGTCATCAGTAAGTTTGGAAGGAGCCAAATTGAATCTTGACAAAGAAATTCCCGGATATGATTTCGACCGAATAGTTGATAAGGCAAGGGAAAAATGGAACAAACAATTATCTTGCCTTGACGTTACAGCCGACGAGAGAACAAGCAAAATCATTTATACAGGACTCTACCATTTATTCATTCAACCGAACAACATTGCCGACGTAAACGGAGACTATATTGATGCGAACGGAGTTCAAAGAAAAGCCCCCGACGGTAAGCATTACAGCACATTCTCCTTATGGGACACATACAGAGCCGCGCATCCTCTTTACACGATTCTCACGCCGGACTTGGTTCCCGGCTTAATCAATTCGATGATCCGGCAATATGAATACTATGGTTATTTACCGATTTGGCAACTATGGGGAAGCGAAACTTATTGTATGATAGGCAATCATGCCATTCCGGTTATTGTAGATGCATTTAATAAAGGCATTGCGGGAATCAATTATAAAAAAGCTTACGAAGCGGTTAAAGCATCGTCAACAACTCCGCACAGAAATTCCCCTTTTAATTTAATGGATAAATACGGATACATTCCCGAAAATTTACAGTCGCAATCGGTATCGTTGGAATTGGAAATTGCTTACAACGATTGGTGTGCTGCTGAAATGGCTAAAAAGATGAACGATACATCCGCATATAATTATTTTAATTCAAGAGCCGGATTGTACAAGAATTTATTCGACCCTTCTATTGGGTTTTTCCGCGCCAAAGACGATAAAGGAAATTGGATAGAACCCTTTTCACCTTTGGTTTACGGTGGTAACGGAGGTTATCCCTTTACCGAAGGCAACGGATGGCAATATTTATGGTATGTTCCGCACGACATTAACGGTTTCATAAAATTACTCGGTGGAAAGGATGCATTCACACAAAAGTTGAATGAATTCTTCACACTCGATGCAAAGCCGGAAGATGTTAACGGTAATGCCTCGGGATTTATTGGTCAATATGCACACGGCAACGAACCGAGTCATCATATAGCATATTTATATAATTTTTCGAACGAGCCGTGGAAAACACAATTCTATGTAAATAAAATTTGCAAAGAACTTTATAATGATTCGCCTTCGGGATATTCGGGTAACGAAGATTGCGGACAAATGTCTGCATGGTTTATATTCAGCTCGTTAGGCTTTTATCCGGTTAATCCGGCAGACGGGAAATATTACTTCGGATCGCCACAAGTTGAACGGGCTGTTATTCCGGTCGAAAAAGATAAGTCATTCGAAATTATCACACATAATCTCAGCAAAGACAATATTTATATTTACAAGATTCTGTTGAACGGAAATGAATACCATAATAATTATATTGAACATGAAAAAATAATGCATGGTGGAACATTGGAATATTATATGTCATCAACCCCGAATAAAACTTGGTTTAATTAGGAGGGTAATATGAAAGCTATGTTTATTGTAATGATAATGGCAGGAATGCTTTCCGCTCAAAAAGGGAAGTCCCCTACAACGGTTGATTCGGTTGATATACAAAAATATGCGGGACTTTGGTACGAGATTGCACGCATACCGAATTTCTTTCAAGACGACTGCGCTAAAAACACAACCGCAGAATATTTTTTGCAAGAAGACGGCTCATTAAAAGTGGTTAACAGATGCATTGAAGAGGACGGTGAAATTAACGAAGTTGAAGGAATTGCACGGATAGTAGACAAAAAGAGTAATTCAAAATTGGAAGTGAGCTTTGTTAAAATTCTCGGAATACGTTTATTTTGGGGAGACTACTGGATCATTGGGCTCGACAATGATTACAAATGGGCTGTTGTCGGTCACCCGGAAAGAAAATACGGCTGGATATTAAGCAGAACAAAAACCTTGGATGAAAAGACTCAAAATTCAATTTTTGAATTATTAAAAGAGCAAGGATATAATCCGGAAGACTTTAAGTTTTCTGTTCAAGATTAGCATTAATAAAGTCGCTGTATTCTTCGGGAGTATCTATGTCGGTTAATATTTCCAGATGATTGCAACTCCATATTTTTTTGTTTCTTATTTTAGGAGAAATGTCACGAAGGCTTTGGTCTTCTTTGCTTTCCAGAATCAACTCAACAGCAGAGCGGGATAACAGCAAAGGATGTCCTTTTCTGCCTTTATATTCGGGCTGAATCCAATCCCACTTGGCGTCAATTTGATTTATAAATTCGGTGTAAAACTCTTTACGCAAATTGGGTTGATCAATAAAATGATATAAAACCCAATCTGCTTGTAAAGTATTTCTCATTCCCCTTTGCAATGATGAAAACATTCCGCTTTCGTAATGATCATTGAATACTAAATTGACTTTATCCTTTAACGGTTTATCAAATTTATTATTCACAACATTCTCTATTTCCCGGTGTTTGTAACCGGTTACCAATACTATTTTATCGCAAACAGGACTTAAATTGAGAACAATATTTTCAAGAAAAGATTTTTTGTTGAACTCCAGCAATGGCTTGAATGATCCCATTCTACCGGATAATCCGGCACAGAGTAAAAGTCCGTAAACTTTTAATCCTTTATCTTGCATACCTGTTTCTGCGTTTTCTCTTCTTGTTATCTCTTCTTCTCTCTTTTTTCCTGCCCGAACTGCTTTTCGATCTCTTCGGTTGCTTGCTTGCAAGTTCAATCCTTAATTCCCTTTTTTGGTAAGAACGGTTTTTGAATGCTTTCTCAGTAAGGGTTGCAAATTCGGAATCAACTTCGAAAAAGGAAAAGTTATCCTGAATATCAATTTGCCCGACTTTAATATCCGGCACTCCGGTAAAATCGCCGAGTAGCTTGATTAATCTGGGTGGATTCAATTTTTCTTTTTTACCGATATTTAAGAAGAATCTGGTAAATTTCTCTCCGCCTCCGGTTGGAGCAGTAATGTCGGGAAGATGCTTGTAGTAATCGAGGAATCTGTTGAACTCTACAGAGACGAAACGTTTTATTAACTCTTCCCTGCTCATCCATTCAAGTTTTTCATATATCTCAGGTAAAAATTCTTCAACTTCGTCATAATTAACTTTAACGTTTTCCACTTTATCAACAAGATGAAATATTTGCTTGGTGCATATTTCTTTTCCGGTCGGAATATCTTTTACAATGAACTTCTTTTTAATCTGTTTTTCGATCTCTTTTAATTTACCCTTCTCTTTCAGATTAGCAATAGCAATCGATATTCCTTTTTTTCCGGCGCGACCGGTTCTTCCGCTTCTGTGTGTATAAACTTCTTTATCTTCCGGCAAGTTGTAATTTATGATGTGAGTAAGATCGTCAACGTCGAGCCCCCTAGCTGCAACATCGGTTGCAACCAATATTTTCAAATGCCTCTTTCTGAATTTATCCATCACAATATCACGTTGTAATTGGGACAAATCTCCATGCAAAGAATCCGCATCATAACCATCGGCTAATAATTTATCGGCTATTTCCTGGGTTTCCCTTTTTGTTCTGCAAAAAACTATTCCATAAATATCGGGATAATAATCCATTATCCTTTTTAGAGCGGCATATCTTTCCCTTGCATGGACAAAGTATGCATGATGTTCAATATTTTCCGCACCCGCATTCTTTTTGCCAACTGTAATCTTTTCGGGAGCGTTCATATATTTGTTTGCTATCTTTAACAAATGATCCGGCATTGTTGCCGAAAATAAAAGCGTCTGTCTTTCCCCTTTTATATTTGAAAGAATTTCTTCCAACTCTTCCTTGAATCCCATATTCAACATTTCATCTGCTTCATCCAAAACAACTGTAGTAACGTTGGTAATATCAATTGCATTTCGATTAATCAAATCGTTCAGCCTTCCGGGAGTTGCCGAAATAATTTGACTTCCTTTTTTTACGCTTTCGATTTGCCTTGATATGGAAGAACCACCATAAACCGGTGTTATTCGTACAGATTCATAGTTCGCTGAGTAAGCTGTTAAATCCTTTGCAATTTGAACGCAAAGTTCCCTTGTCGGGCTTAAAATTAATACTTGAACTTTCTTTCTTCTTTTGTTCAATAATTGAATTGCCGGCAAACCATACGCAGCCGTTTTACCGGTTCCGGTTTGTGCCAGGGCAATTAAGTCGCCTCTTTCTTCCAATAAAAATGGAATTACTTTTTTTTGTATCGGAGTCGGTTCGGTAAATCCTAATGTTTCTACCGCTTTTACAAGTTCGTCTTTTAGACCTAATTCTTTAAATTGATTCATGATTACCTTAAAATAATTTACAATACTAATATATACGGAACAATAAAAACAATTCCGGCTTTTTTGAATTTCTTTTTGGAGTACTTACGATAGGATACAACAATACTGAAATTACAACTAATAAGATAATCAATTAATCTTTAGCAAACGAAAACTATTTTACTTTTTCGATATTAACTCTTCTTTGTAAAATTCGATTACTTTGTCTGTAAGGAACTCAATATCGAATAATTTCTCCACTCTTTCCCGAGCATTTTTGCCAAACAATTTTCTTTTATCCGGTTGTTCAATCAATAGAGAGAGTTTTTCCGCCAATTGCGAAGCGTTTTGTTTTTCAAACAAATAAGACGTATGACCGTCAACTGCAATATCCAGAACGCCGTCGCTTGCCGAACAAACGGTGGGAAGCCCCATTGCCATTGCTTCCACAAGCGCTATTCCGAAAGCTTCCGAGTGGGAAGGGAATGCAAATATCTCCATTGCGGAAAGTACATCGGGTGTATCGGAGCGGTAGCCTGTAAATATAACCTTCCCGGATAATCCATATTCCATAGCAAGATTTTTTATCTTGGCAGCATATTCATCTTCTCCTCTGGAGGGTTCACCGACTATCATAAATTTTAAATTGTCATATTTTTCTACCAACTCCTTTGCGGCAAGCAGGAATTCTTCGTGCCCTTTTCCCCAACTGAATCTGGCAAGCATCCCAATAACTATTTCGTCATCATTAATTTTGAATTCATTTCTTATCTTGTTTCTCTCGGCTTTTTCGGGCACGAATCTTTCCAAGTTAATTCCATTGTGTAATATCTTTATCTTTTCTTCAGTCAAGGGAGTTGTATCTATCAAGTTTTGTTTGATTACATTGCTTATTGCAAATGCGGTAGTTACCCTTTTATAAATAAATTTATGAAGCAAATCTTTCTTCTTAATGAATGACCCTACTTGCTTTGTAAGGAACAGAGGAATTCTTGAACCTGCAAATTTTAATGCCGGAACCAAAACCCACAAATCTTTGGAGGCTTGGGTGTGGATCAGGCTATAGTTACCCTTCCTTATTATCTTACTTAATTTAACTGCTTCAAAAGGATGAAAATACGAATGCGCCTTAACAGTATATAAATTAATTCCTTTCTTAGATGCTTCGGCGTGAATTCTTGAACCGGGATAACAAATCAAATCTGTGTCAATTCCCCTTTTAAGCAATTGTTCAACTGCGGTAATGGCGAACATTTCCATTCCGCCCCAACTTTGTGATAAGCACGAATAAAGGACTTTCATCAGTAAATCTTTTTAATCATTGTATTCTTAAAATAGTGTGCTAATATTTCGTCGAAAAGATAACCTTCCTCACTCATAACCGCAGCGCCTATTTGGCAAAGTCCGACCCCATGCCCCCATCCTGCGCCAATAATATCAAACCTTTGAGGAATACCGTTGACAATATCTTTCTTTTCAATAACAATAGCCGAGCTGTAAAGGTGAGATTCCGAAAGCACTTTTCTTATCTCCAACTCCTTTCCTATGGTCAAAGTTTTTTTTGCACCAACTATCTTCATTTTTATCAATCTGCCGGAGTAACCCCGTTCAATTGGAACCAAGTCGAGTATTTCACCAAAATCCATACCCGTTTTTCTTTTTATAAGATCACTCAATTCTTCTTGATTATATTGAACCGTCCAACGGTAAAAGTCTTTTGTTTCCCGATCGTAATCCACCAAGAATTGAGAAAGGGTTGCTTTATCGGAAGTGTTACAAAAAGCCGGGGGAGCGCTCCTAATCCATTTTACAGCGTTACTTTCAATTCTCAAGTCCGGATCAATTTCGTCCGGCGGATATTTATAATCGATAATTGATGAAAGATAAGGATGTTCTACCGGTTCCCAAACGTTTTCGAAACTTTCGCTAATTCCTCCGCATGCTTTGGAAAATCTTGCGTCACAAATTTCGTCTTCATAAGTCAGCACCATTCCATGTGTAAACTCAACTGCATCTTGTGCGTTATGTGCAAATAGTTTTGTAATTCCTTGATACCTCTGACAATGATCGTCGGCACAAACATCATACTTCAAATGGTCTTCCCTGTCATACCATCTGATTATCTCATCGTCCTTTTCAATAAATTGTTTCGATTTGGGTTCTTCCCTCTCTTTTTGATTTCTTCGTTTTATTTGGGTTATCAGCCAGCTACGGCTAATAATTGCATGGGCTTTAAGTAATTCGAGAGAACTGGTAGCGCTCATTTCACTGGAAATAACGCTGATTAAATAATCCTCAATGCTTACTTGGTTTACTGCGGTTATTTTATTTTCTTCTATTACAAATTTAATTGCACCTTTGTAACGCTGGTTCTTTTTCTGTTCCCAATGAAAGTCAATTCCGATTACAACATTTCGAACAACGAATGTATCCCCTTCGACATCGGTTGGATAAAACCCTTCAAATTCATTTATCTGTAAATCACCTTCGTCCGAGAAAATATGTATCTTCCCGTCGATCAGCTGAGCTTTAAATTTACCATTAAAGATTTCGCCTTCACCGTTCAATTGATAATCGCCGTAAAGCTCAAATCTGATTTCGTCCGAAGTTAATATTGCAACATCTACTTTGGGATTATTCATTTTTCTCTTAATATTTTGGAATCGAAATATATCAAAATAGCATTAGTGTAAAAAGGATTATTAATAATGAAGATTAGATTAATTAATTTTTTAATTGTATCTGTTCTAATTTTATTTTCCGGATGCAAAGAAAAAAACATAAAATACAACAGATTGAATTTTCCAAATGTTTTAAACTTAAAAGGAATTCCTTCCAATGCAAATGATCTTTCAGTTAATTTGTTTTCCGATGCGGGAAGTTGGTTTGCCTTCTCCCTTCCTCCGGATACACTTAAAGATTACTATGGTGCGGTAGTAGGTCCTTATGATATTGAATCAAAAAAATGGCTGAGCAATAAAATAATTTCAATTCAAATATATGAAGATGACAACCTGCTTCCGTTAAGCAGCAGCAGATATTTGGAAAATAATTATTACCCGGGAATGCTTCACCAAAAACAAATAGTCAAACATATTTCCGTTGAATATGATTTAATTTTCATTAAACGCGATGTTGTTCTAATTAAATACACAGTTAGTAATTTGTCTGATTTTCCAAGACAATTATCCGTAAACTTCTCGGGGAAATTTCACAATGAATTATTAGAAAAAATATCTACTAACAATAACAGTTTATTAATTGATGTAGCTAATTCGGATTTTGATTATCAAATTGATTTTCCGGATGAATATCTTCCAGAGATAAAACCCAAAAACAATACTTATCATTGCATTTTGAACAATCAATTATATCTACAACCCGGAGAACAAAAAGCACTAAATATAGTGATAGCAAAACATCAAAGCGGAATTACAGATAATTACAAATATGATTATAAACTTCTTGAGGAAAGTAATTCAAACAGATGGAATAATTACTTGACTATATTGAATCACTTGGATTACAAGGAATTCAATACCGGGTCAATTCAAAGATTAATTGTCAAGTCAATAGAAACACTTATCACCAATTGGAGAGGCCCCCTTGGTGATTTACATCATTCGGGAATCTTCCCTTCGGTATCTGTTAAATATTTCGATGGTTTTTGGGCGTGGGACAGTT
>CAZULK010000105.1:0-9199 GCA_964621225.1 uncultured Melioribacteraceae bacterium
TTACTTAATAAAAAAATATTTATTCTTTAAATTAAAATTTTATAAGAATGGCGTAATATCTCCCGCACCTTCCCTAATAATTCTGGGTTCGTTATCTTCGAATTCCACGATGGTGGAAGGTCTGCCGGGAAGGGCGCCATTTGCAAGCATCAAATCGACTTGCATTCCGAAAATAGCCCGGATTTCTTCCGGCCGGAAAAGAATATCACCGTTTCTCGATGTAACACTGGTACTAACTATTGGATTCCCTAATTCCCTTGCCAAGGTGATAGCTATTTCGTTATCGGGAATTCTTATACCAACCGTTTTCCTTTTTGTCCATAATTTTTTCGGTACATTTTTGGAAGCCGGCAAAACAAATGTATAAGGACCGGGTAAAAGTTTTCTCATCATCTTGAATGCGGCATCGCTTACTTTTGCGTATTGTGCAATTTCGGATAAATCCGGTATTATAAAGCTGAAAAGTTTTGATTCGGTAACGTTTTTGATTCTGTAAATTTGCTTTACTGCTTGATGATTCATAATGTCGCAACCGATTCCGTAAACCGTATCGGTTGGATATATAATAATACCGCCATTTTTTAATATCTCAACCGCTTTGTTGATATACCTTTGTTGCGGTGTTTCAGGATGAAGTTGATAATATTCCATTCCGCCTTTTCTTTTCTAAGATTGTTTAAGAATTTAGTTATAAAATACTCAAATTTTGTGAAACTTGCACTATACGGAATGTGAATTCACTATTCCATTCTATTCATTTCATTGATGCTTAATTTTTCTTAACACGCATTTAAATGTGTGAGTATTAAAAATTGAAGCATCCGTTCACCGGTCGTTAGGTCAAAATAAGGCTACTCTGTATTTTTAGTTCAAGATAATTATTCTCAATTCAATTCAAGGTTTTTTCAGACGTTTGATTTTACTATCTTGCTGTTTATTTTTTACGAAAATTAGAGCGATGAAAAGAGAATTAGCTATTGTAACTGTAAGCGGAGGAATGGATAGCTGCGTAACGGCTGCTATCGCAAATTTGGATTACGACCTCGCATTCATGCATATAAATTACGGACAAAGAACCGAAACACGGGAATTAAAAGCTTTTAACGATATTGCCGATCATTACGGTGTTCAAAAAAGGCTGGTGGTAGATTTTAAGCATTTGGCAGCAATCGGAGGTTCTTCTTTAACCGATAAAAATATATCGGTAAAAAAAGCAAACCTTGAAAATGAAGAAATACCCGATTCTTATGTTCCTTTCCGGAATGCCAATATATTAACTGCTGCAGTCAGTTGGGCCGAAGTAATAGGTGCTAAAGCAATATTTATAGGGGCGGTTTACGAAGACTCTTCAGGTTATCCCGATTGCAGACCTGCATTTTTTGAAGCATTCGAAAAAACAATTGACGAAGGGACCAAACCTGAAACAAAGATAAAGATTGAAACTCCTATCATCCATTTTGATAAATCTAAAATCATTCAAAAAGGATTGGAATTAAATGCCCCGCTTCACTTGACATGGTCGTGTTACCAAAACGAAGATAAAGCATGCGGAGAATGTGATAGCTGTGCATTAAGATTGAGAGCATTTCAAAAAATTGGAATTGAAGATCCGATTGATTATGTAAAAAGACCGAATTATTTAAAGTAAGGAGACGATATGGAAGACAAAAGAAAAATATTGGAAGTATTCGAAAACCAGTATCCCGATAGGGATTATTTTATTACGCATACCGCACCGGAATTTACCTCGGTCTGCCCCAAAACAGGCCAGCCCGATTTTGCTACGATTGAATTGACTTATATCCCGGATAAATTATGCGTTGAATTAAAATCATACAAACTTTATTTGAATTCATACAGAAACGACGGTATTTATTACGAAAGCGTAACAAATAAAATCCTCGACGACCTTGTAGCCGTATGCCAACCCCGGTATATGAGAATAACTGCTGAATTTAATGTGAGGGGCGGAATCGGTTCCGTGGTCGAAGTGGAATATGAGAAAAAATAAATCCATTATGTTGATTTAGACCGGAGTAGATTATGGCAAAGAAAAAAGCGATTAAAAGAAGTTGGGCAGAACCATTTAAAATTAAAGTGGTTGAGCCTATCAAAATGACTACCCGCGAGCATAGAGAAAAAGCTGCTAAAAAAGCCGGGTATAACACATTTTTATTGAAATCGGAAGATGTTTACATCGATTTATTAACCGATAGCGGTACCAATGCGATGAGCGATTATCAATGGGCCGGAATGATGCTTGGCGATGAAGCTTATGCCGGAAGTAAAAACTTCTATTACTTATGGGATAATGTTAAAAAATATTACGGCATGCCTTATTTCGTCCCGACTCATCAAGGAAGAGCTGCTGAACATATGATCTCCAAAATTCTTATTAAACCCGGAGATTATATTCCCGGAAATATGTATTTCACAACTACAAGACTTCACCAGGAATTGGCTGGCGGAACATTCGTTGATGTGATTATCGACGAAGCGCACGATCCAACAAATCCTCATCCGTTCAAAGGAAACATCGACCTCAATAAACTTAAGGATTTAATTAAAAAAGTTGGAGCTAAAAAGATTCCTTATGTCAGCATGGCTGGACCGGTTAACATGGCCGGTGGTCAACCTTTCTCCATGAAAAACTTAAAAGCCGTAAGGAAATTAACAAAGGAAAACGGAATACTCCTCTATTTCGATGCTACCAGGGCATGCGAAAATGCTTACTTTATCAAAATGAGAGAGAAAGGATATCAGAATAAATCCATTGCCGCAATATTGAAGGAAATGTGCTCTTATTTCGACGGTTTATGGGTTTCCGCTAAAAAAGATTTAATGGTAAACATTGGCGGTTTCCTTGCAACGAGAAGTAAAAAAGTTTTCGAAGCTGCACGCAATTTGGTTGTGGTTTACGAAGGCTTGCATACTTACGGTGGACTTGCCGGACGCGATATGGAAGCAATGGCGAGAGGTATTGAAGAAATGGTTCATTTCGATAATATCAAAGCCAGAATCGGACAAGTGGAATATGCAGGTAAAAGACTTGAAGAATTTGGCGTTCCGTTTGTAAAACCGGTCGGTGGTCATGCAATTTTCTTAGATGCAAAAGCTTTCTTACCTCACATTCCTCAAAATGAATTTCCAGCTCAAACCCTAGCCGCCGAAATTTATATCGATTCTGGCGTAAGAGGTATGGAAAGAGGAATTGTAAGTGCGGGAAGAGATCCCGAAACAGGCGACCACCGTTACCCGAAATTGGAATTGGTTCGTTTAACTTTCCCCCGCCGCGTTTATACCCAAGCTCATATCGATGTTGCTGTTGAATCCATTGCGGCGGTTTACGAAGAAAGAAAGAAAATAAAAGGCTTGAAGATGGTTTATGAACCTAAGTATTTAAGATTCTTCCAAGCCAGATTTGACAGACTTTAATATTTCGCGCTGCCCTTAGGGGCAGCTTATTTTTATTATGAATGAAGACTTAAAAATATCATTTCAAAAGGATAGAGAAAAACTCTTCAACAAAAAAGTTCTTTTGCGGGACGGATTTAAATTCTGCATTGAACTTAGTCTGCTGACGGAAGAATACATAATAAAGATTCTGGGGAATAAAAAATATAAATTCTCTATACTTGCCTCCGGAGGTTTCAGCAGAAGAGAACTATCCCCTTATTCCGATATCGACATCATGTTCCTTCTTCCCGACGAGGGAGATTATTCCGAAGAAATAAATGAAATAATCACCAGTTTTTGGGATGCCGGAATTGAAATATCTCACACAGTGAGAACAATGAGTGATGCCGAAAGATTTTTGGAAGAAGACCTTCATTCATTTACACAATTTTTCGAAACGCGCTTTTTGTATGGTTCAAAAAGACTTTTTAATAGTTGGAATAATAATTTATTTAAAATACTTTCCGACGAAAAAAGGAAGACTCTGATACATGAATATATTGAGGACTTCGATAAACGCCACAAAAAATATGGTGATTCTCCCAAAGTTCTTGAACCGAACATTAAATACACCGCCGGCGGATTAAGAGACCTTCAATCTGTAGAGTGGATGTATTCGATTAAAAACAATTTGATTTTATCGGATGAACAGGAATTAACTCAAACGGAATTATTCCTCAAAAGAATTAAAGACGAAAAAATAATTAGTCCGCGGGAATATAAAAGAATCAAGCAAAGCTACGAATACATTCTCCGCTCAAGAAATCTTCTGCATTTCGTAAGCGAAAGACGAAATGACAGAATGGAATTCAGATTCCAGGAAAAGATTGCCAAACTTTTGGATTATGATTCCGAAAACTGGAAGCAATACATGGTCGAATATTTCAATTCGTCAAGCATCGTGAACCGCTTTTCGAAAACCATGATGAAAAAATTCTTGGACGAAATCACACAACCTTTATCAGATTATTTAACGATTGAACTTGATGAAGATTTTGCTTTAAAGGGAGGCAGAATAATTACAAAGCGGAAGAGACTCTTGTCTCATTCTTCATTGATGAGAGCTTTCTATTACCGGGGTCTCCATTCCGCAAGATTTGACAAAGAAGTTCGTTCTCTTATTACTGAAAGTGTATTGGTGTTGGAAGAAGAAAGCAAGGAAGAAAAATATCCCACTGTGTTTTTCAGGGAAATTTTGAAATTACCCAATAATGTTGCAGATACCCTCGCGGCTATGAACGAATTGGGAGTATTGGGATTGTTCCTTCCCGAATGGAAAGACCTTGTTGGATTTTATCAACCGGGCGTATATCATTGCTACACTGCAGATGAGCATACTTTAATTGCACTGAAAAATTTGGAAGCTCTTGGCGAATCTTCCGATAGAATGGGAATAATTTTTAAAGGCACTGAAAGAAAAGACCTTCTTTTTATGGGGGTTTTACTTCATGATATTGCAAAACCTATTTCAGTTAGCGGTCACGAAATAATAGGCGCCGAATATGCCGATACTATTTGTGCCCGCTTAGGATACAATACGGAAGAAGTACAATTAGTGAAATTTTTAGTTCACCATCATTTGATAATGGAACAAGTTGCATTCAGAAGAAATTTGAACGACCCGGTTACTCTTAACAATTTTGCTTCCCAGTTGCCCTCCGTAAGGGCATTGAATATGCTTTATCTTTTAACATTTGCAGATCTTTCCGCCGTTTCTCCCGTAATTTGGACACAATGGAAGAGTGATCTTTTATACGAACTCTATTCTAAAACACTGAAAATTCTGCAAGAAGACATTGATGCGGAATCACTATTGAACAAAGAAATTGAGAGCACAACCAATGAAGTTAATAGGTCTAATCAGACGGTTGTAAAAGAACATGTTAATGCAATAGACGATTTGAGCTATTTCAATTTCTTTAGCGAAGAGGAAATAAAAGAACACGCCGAAATTATAGGCAAAAATAAAAAGTATGCAGTATTATTCGACGAAGATAAAAACTTCACCTCGATTACGGTGATAACAAAAGATTCGCCTTCTTTATTATCCAGGCTCTGCGGAGCAATGTCGGTAAGCGATTTGGATATTCACGACGCCAAAATTTTTACACGCAACGACGGAATTGTAATAGATGTATTCAAAGTAACAGAATTCCGTTCTCATAAAAAAGTTGATCCGGAAAAATATAAGTATATTAAAGAAACAATTGAATTGGCAATAAATAAGCAATTGCAGATAATTAAAAAATTCAAAGAAGTTCGCAGCAGATGGAGATTGTTGGAAGGTCGCTTATTTAAAAGAACCGGACGAATTAAAGTTGAATTCGAAAATCATTCTAAGTATACCATCGTGGATATATTTTCCCCGAATAGATTGGGTCTACTCTATACCGTAACCAAAACTTTATACGAATTGGATTTAAGCATTTTCTTCGCAAAGATTTCAACCCAAGGCGATAACGTAGTGGATTCATTTTATCTATTAGGAAAAGACAATAAAAAAGTTCCGAAAGAAAATTACGAATTGATTAAGGTTGCTATAGTAGAAGCAATCGAAGAGATTTTATAGGAGTTACAATTGAATTTTATGATTAAAGATTGCCCTATCGGCGTATTCGATTCCGGGATCGGTGGGTTAACTGTGGTTAAAAGATTAAATGAAATTCTTCCGAATGAAAACATCATTTATTTCGGAGATACAGCCAGAGTTCCTTACGGATCGAAATCGAATGAAACGGTGATTGAATATGCAATCCAGGACGCTAAATTTTTAGTGAATAAAAATGTGAAGATGATAATTGTAGCATGCAATACAGCTTCTTCGGTTGCATTGGAAGAATTGCAATCAAAATTCGACATTCCTGTTATTGGTATGATTGAACCCGGAGCCAAATATGCTTTGGAGAATACAAAAAAAGGGAAAATCGGTGTGATCGGAACATATGCTACAATTTCCAACAAAGCCTATTCACATCAACTTAGATCACTTAAAAGTGATTTGGAAATTTTCGAAAAAGCATGTCCCCTCTTTGTTCCCCTTGCCGAGGAAGGAATGACCGACCATAAGGCTACCGAATTAATAGCCCAAGATTACCTTTCTCCATTGAAGGAAAATGAAATTGATACTTTAATTTTGGGATGTACACATTACCCAATTCTTGCAGATGTAATTTCAAAGGTAATTGGGGAAAATGTTGCTCTTGTTGATTCCGGCATAGCTGCCGCAAAAGAGGTAAGCGATTATTTAAATGGGAGAGGAATCAAAAACGACTCTAATAATATAGGTTATGTCGAGTTTTATGTGAGTGACGTTCAAACCAAATTCAAGGAAGTTGCAGAAAGATTTTTAGGCAGACCAATCAAAGAGATTAATAAAGTTGAAGTAGATACTCTCTAATTATTTTTTATTCAATCCTATTTTCAAAAATTCCACTGATACTAGAGTTGTGGATGCAGCTAATATGGAATAGACCCAAAATTTGAAATCAAGCGCAGCTGTGTGGAAGGGTATTTGCAATGGCTCTGCAATCACAACAATGACTGTCATAACAATTGAAACAATTACCCCGGCTATTAGCGAACGATTGGAAAGGAAAGCAACCTTGAATGCCGAAAGATTGAATGAGCGGCAATTATAGGCATTAAACAATCTTGCAAAAATTAATGTAATAAAGAAAATTGTAACTGCTTCTTTTTCGGAAAATCCAATTGAAAGAGAATAGTAAAACATCCCTAAACACACAATGGCTATCCATAACCCGATCGTTCCAATAAAAATAAGTGCCTTTTTGTTAAGTATACCTTCTTTCACATTTCTGGGTTTTCTGTCCATCATTCCGCTTTCCGGTGGTTCAACTCCCAATGCAATGGCAATTAATCCGTCCATCAAAAAGTTAATGAAAAGAATTTGTACTGCTTCAAGTGGAATTGGCAAGGCAAGCAAAAGTGCTGCAACAAGTCCCAAAACCGTACCGAGATTTCCGCTCAACAAATAGACGAGGTACTTGCGAATGTTTTCGAAAATGCTTCTTCCCTCTTCCACTGCTGCAACAATTGATGCAAAATTATCATCGGTAAGAATCATATCCGCAGCTTCACGACTTACATCAGTACCTTTAATTCCCATTGCAATTCCGATATCTGCTTTTTTCAAAGCCGGTGCATCGTTCACTCCGTCTCCGGTCATTGCAACAATGTTTCCTTTTTTCATCAGTGCGGAAACAATCTTCAATTTGTGAGCTGGAGAAATTCTCGCATAAACATCAGTGTTGTCAACCGAATTTTCAAATTCTTCATCTGTTAACCGGTCCAATTCTTTCCCGGTTAATGCGCCGCCATGTTTGAATATCCCTAATTCCTTGGCTACAGCAACCGCAGTTACTTTATGATCGCCGGTAATCATAATTGGACGAATTGAGGCATGGAAACATGTGTCAATTGCTTGCTTAGCTTCGGGTCTTGGAGGATCAATCATTCCCACCAACCCCAAGAAAGTCAGACCGTTTTGGGAAGATTCGTTATAATCGGAATCTCCGTTTAATTTTTTATAACAGACTGCCAAAACACGCAAAGCGTGCTCCCCAAGATCTTCAACCACTTTGTAAATTTCCTCTTTCCCATTTTGATTGAGCGGCTTTTCCTCTCCATCAATAAAAATAGAATTACAGTCCTCAACGACAATATCTGCAGCACCTTTAGTAAATGCGAATTCATGTCCATCGATTTTATGGACAGTTGTCATTTTTTTAGTTTCGGAGGAAAAAGGAATTTCGAATTTTCTTGGGAACTGTTTCCGGGCTTCGTTAAAATCTATTCCCGCTTTCTTGGCTGCAACCACCAATGCACCTTCTGTGGGATCTCCAATTATACTGTAAACACCGTCTTCGAATGAGAGAACGGTATCGTTGCAAAGTACACCTGCAATAAATAATTTTTCGAGAGCCTCTTCCTTTTTGAGATCAATTTTTTCACCGTCTACTTTAATATCCCCCTCGGGAGTATAACCGGATCCCTCTACATCAAAAAGTCTTCCGCCGGTATAAATTTTTCTTATAGTCATTTGGTCTTGAGTAAGAGTTCCCGTCTTATCGGTACAGATAACGTTGGTTGCACCCAAAGTTTCGACCGCAGGTAATTTGCGAATGAGCGCACGTCTTTTAACCATACGGCGAACACCGAGAGCAATTGAAATAGTAACCACGGCAGGAAGCGCTTCAGGTATTACAGCAACGGCAATAGCCACACCCCAAACAAACATTGTTACAATTGGATAACCTTCGAATATACCTAGAATACTCATTAAAGCAGCTAGAATTATCGAATAGACACCCAACTTTTTGCCTAAAGTATCCAGATTTTGCTGCAACGGGGTTTTACGGGATTCCGTTTCCTTAAGCATAGTAGCAATCTTGCCGAATTCGGTTTTCATTCCGGTGGCTGTAACCATTGCTTTGCCCCTACCGTAAGTAACGGAGGTGCCCATGAATATCATATTTTTTCTATCGCCGAGGGAAGCATCTTTTTCGTCAATTTCTTTTTCGGTTTTCTCCACTGGAAAAGATTCACCCGTTAATGCAGCCTCGTCAATCTTCAAATTCTTTGCTGAAATGATTCTTGCATCGGCGGGAACTTTGTCTCCGGTTTGTAAAATAATAATATCACCCGGAACAATTTCCGAAGCCGGAATGATTTTCTCTTCTCCGTCACGCAACACCGTAGCATTAGGCGCAGCCATTTTTTTTAG
>CAZULK010000106.1:0-9129 GCA_964621225.1 uncultured Melioribacteraceae bacterium
GAAATAGTTGAAGTAAGTGCAGCAATAGAAAGAAGCACAAAGAAAATTATACTGAATAAATAACCACCGGGCATTTTGGTAAATACAACAGGTAGCGTATGGAAAATCAATCCGGGCCCGGCATCCGGAGCCAATCCGGTTGCGAAAACTCCGGTGAAGATAGCCAAACCAGCCATTAATGCGATGGAAGTATCCAACACTACAATACTCAAAGCAGACATAGGAACACTATCTTTCTTTGACATATAACTTCCATATGTGAGCATCGCACCCATTCCCATACTAAGAGTAAAGAATGCCTGCCCTAAGGCAATCAAAAATGTTTGAGTGCTAACATGGCTCCAATCGGGATGAAGTAAATATTTAATTCCTTCGTAGGCTCCGTCTAGAGTTACTCCCCTTAAAACCAAAATGATCAGCAAAAGGAAAAGGATAGGCATCATTATCTTGCTTCCTTTTTCAATACCATTTTGGACACCGGAAAAAACCACAAGCATAGTGAGTCCCATAAAGACTGCAAAATATCCCACTATCCAAACAGGATCCGAAATGAGATCATTAAAATAGTGTCCTGCAGAAGCGGGTTCTGCAAATTCATAAAATGAACCCGAAATAGCTTGATAAACATATCCGAGCGCCCAGCCTGCAACCACTGCATAATATGAAAGAATTATGAAGCCGGCTAATATTCCCATTCCTCCAATGGAAGACCAAAATCTGGAACCTGTTAATGCTTTGAATGCCCCAACGGGGTTTTTTTGGGTTGATCGACCAATTAGAATTTCCCCGATCAATACGGGTAACCCAATAACGGCAGTACAAAGAAGATAAATCAGAATGAATGCGGAGCCTCCGTTCTGTCCGGCGACATAAGGAAATTTCCAAATATTTCCCAATCCAATTGCCGATCCGGCTGCTGCTAAAATGAATCCTATTTTGCTGCCCCATTGCTCCCTTGAAGTGTTAGAAGCCATAATTATCCAGTCCTCAATAATTATCCAAAAATTGTGTCCAATTTATCAATTTTTCACTCTTAAATTCAAGCCATAAAATTTTCTTTCCTTTTAATTTCTAATGCACATAAATATCCTTAGAATCAGTCGAAAAAGCATTCATTTTTAAGTTTTCAGCATTATTCGTTTTTCGAACTTTTTAGAACAAAAAATATTTAATTTAATTACAACGATTTTCTTTTATTATTGTAAATTTTTTACAATAATAAACTTTTTATAAACATAAAATATAGTGTGAAAATTTCTTATTTTGAGATCCTTTCACAGCAACTTTTTCTCATTTTTTAGAAAAAAGTGGATCAACCCCTCTTTTTTAGTCCAAAATTAGCATCATTCGTTGGCAAGAAAGTTGACAGTGAATAGTATCAACTTTTTTAATAATTGACAGTGTAAACAATGGACGAACCAAAATATACAATAAGCATGGCAGCAAAACTTTCCGGAATTTCGGTTCATACTCTTCGTATGTATGAGCGGGAAGGATTGATTATCCCTTTCAAAAAAGATAGCAATCAACGTCTTTATACCGACCGGGATATAGAAAGGATTGCATGTATCAGGAAAACGATTAATGAAGATAAAATAAACATCGAAGGTATGCGCCGTGTATTGGCTCTTATTCCATGCTGGGCAATTGTGAAATGTTCAGTGGAAGATAGGAAAACTTGCAATGCATATAATGGTCATACTCAGCCGTGTTGGATGATAAATCACGAAAACAACTATTGCACCGGCAGGGAATGCCGCACATGTGAAGTTTACAAATCATTTGGCAATTGTGCTTCGATAAAAAATAAATTACAAGAATTACTGACATAAATTACTGAGGAGTTAAAATGAAGAAACTTGTTATTTTAGGCGCCGGTACAGCCGGTACGATGATGCTGAACAAATTAAATAATGTATTGGACAAAGAAGAATGGCAAATTACCATTGTCGACCAATTCGAAACACATTACTATCAACCCGGATTTCTGTTTATCCCGTTCGGAATATATAATAGAAAAGATGTTGTAAAACCGAAAAGGGATTTTTTCCCAACCGGAACTAACGTGGTAATGGGAGAAATTGATAAAATTGAACCGAATGAAAACCGTGTTTTAATGAAAGACGGAAAAGTTTTAGGTTATGATTATTTAATAATTGCAACCGGAGCTAAGATAAATCCGGGCGAAACCGAAGGAATGCTCGGTGAATTGTGGCATAAAAAAATATTCGATTTTTATACAATTGAAGGAGCAACTGCATTAGCAAATTTCTTTAAACATTGGGAAGGCGGCAAACTGGTTATTAACATTACTGAAATGCCTATTAAATGCCCCGTGGCTCCGTTGGAATTTAACTTTTTAGCCGATTGGTATTTCACCGAAAGAGGTATTAGGGATAAAGTAGATATTCATTTTGTAACCCCACTTCCGGGTGCGTTTACAAAACCGAAAGCATCCGAAATATTAGGTGATTTCCTGGATAAGAAAAATATCCGTCTCACCACAGATTTCAATATAGCCAGAGTCGACAACGAAAATATGAAAATAGTTTCCTGGGATGAAATGGAAGTGGAATTCGATTGCCTGGTAACAATTCCAACAAATATGGGAGACGAGGCTATAGCCAGAAGCGGAATGGGAGATGAACTCAATTTCATTCCGACCGACAAACACACTCTTATGGCAGAAGGATATAACAATATATTCGTAATCGGGGATGCAACAAACCTACCGAGTTCAAAAGCAGGTTCAGTTGCCCACTTCGAAGCTGATATATTGTTCGAAAACTTCCTCGATGTAATCGAAGGAAGAGAACCGAAAGCAAAATTCGATGGACACGCAAACTGCTTTATCGAAAGCGGTTTCGGTAAAGGTATTTTAATTGACTTTAATTATGATACGGAACCCCTACCGGGTAAATTCCCCTTGCCTGGAGTAGGACCATTTTCATTGTTGGAAGAAACGAAAATGAATCATTATGGAAAAGTAATGTTCCGTTGGATGTATTGGAATTCCTTAATTAAAGGTAAAGAATTACCGATCGAATCGCATATGTCAATGGCAGGAAAGAGGTTCTAAAATGGAAGAAAAAAATATTCAAAACCAGATTGACGAAATAAATAAAAAGCTCGATGTAATTCTCGAAGAAATAGAATTACAACGAAGACACCGCAGGGAGATGGAAGATCTGAAAGATGATTTGATGAGAGTCGGAACGGATCTTTACAAAACAGCGGTCGATGAACTCGAAGAGTTAAGCGATAGCTTCGATACAAAAGATCTTCTGTATCTTGGTAAAAAACTCTTGAGAAATGTAAACACAATAAACCGTGTTGTGGAACAGCTCGAAAGCGTGAACGATTTCATGAAAGATTTTGCTCCTCTCTCCAGAGACGGCATAATCGATTTAATGAATAAACTGGATGAATACGACCGTAAAGGATATTTTGAATTCATGAAAGAAGGTGGCAGGATAATAGATAATATTGTCACCTCCTTCAAACCCGAAGATGCAAGAGCATTAGCGGATAACATTGTAACTATACTGGAAACGGTTCGTAATTTAACACAACCCGACATGCTTCACTCATTAAATAGTGCAGTGAATGTTTACAAAAATCTCGACATAGAAATTACCGAAAAAGTTTCTTTCTTCGGTTTATTAAAAGAACTGAACACACCTGAAATGAAAAAAGGTCTCGCTTTTGCAGTTCAGTTCTTGAAAAACATGGCAAACGAACAAAATAAATATCATATTACATCACACAATTAGGAGGATAAAATGGCAACTATCGAAATATTGGGTAAACAGCTCGAAGTTGATGCCGACGGAAACTTAGCTAATTTGAATGACTGGAACGAAGAAGTAGCCAAAGAATTGGCTAAGATGGAAGGAATTGAAGAGTTAACAGAAAAACATTGGATGGTCATTAATTTTATGCGTAAACAATTTGTCGAAAAAGGAGATGCACCATCAATAAGAAAGCTGACAAAAGAAAGCGGCGTTAGCACCAAAGAATTATACGAATTATTCCCAAAAGGACCAGCAAAAAAAGCCGCTAAGATTGCCGGATTACCAAAACCCAAAGGCTGCATTTAATTAAAGGAGATAAAAAAATGTCTGACGAATTAAAAAAAGTATCTATCGTTATTTCCAAAGGTTCTTTGGAAGGAATTTATCCCGGGCTTATTATGGCTAACGGAGCAAGAATGGAAGGAATCGAAGCAAATTTGTTTTTCACATTCTTCGGATTGGATGCCGTTGTAAATAAAAGAATGGATAAAATAAAAGTTGCTACAGTAGGTAATCCGGGAATGCACATTCCCTCGCTTATCGGTATTCTTCCCGGAATGAGTGCAATGGCAACCAAGATGATGCAAAAGGAAATGGAAAAATTAGACATCCCTCCAGTTAGGGAATTTATTGAAATGATTCACGACGCAGGTTGCAACATCTACGGTTGTAAAGCAACTGTTGATATGTTCCACCTTAAAAAAGAAGATTTCTGCGAACAGGTGGATGACATAATTACTGTTGGTGAATTTTACGAAATGTCTGCAGGTGGAGAAATTATATTCACTTAATTTTATTGGGGTTGTCCCCAAAATATAAAACGCTTAAAACCGTTTGAAAATATTTCATTTTCTAGCCTGATAACCCACAGTAGATGCTGTGGGTTAGGGCTAGAATGATTTCCCGGCACCCCCAAACTTTCGTTTTACATTTCTAAATGAATCGTTTGAACACATTGTTCTAATAAATAATTTTCAAATACGTTTTTGAATCACTTTTGTGAAAATTCAATTATCTTGTTCAAAAAACAGGAAAATATCATGTCAAAAAGAAGAGTTACCTACCTATTAATTTTTATTATTAGTTTTTCTCAATTATTTGCTTCGGAGCACGGTATATATACCAAAGTGTTCAGTAATGTTAAATCAGGCATCGACGATGCAGGAAGCAAAATAGTTGAAGCATTGAAATCTTCAGGCTACGAAATACTGGCCTTCAGGGATATTGAAACTCCCGCAATAGTTCGCGAAGAAAACAACTGTAATTTTAAAGCGAAACAAATCTTATTTACATCAAATGAATTAACGAGTAAATTATGTGGAATTTCAAACAAGTATTTACTCGGTTCATTTTTACGTGTTAGTTTGTACGAAGACGAAAACGGTTTGCAAGTGAATATTGCGAATCCGGAGACAATCGGAAGGATTGTACTAAACGATTTATGGGAAAACGGAGAAGAAGAAAAATATAATTCTGCCGTTAAATGGTTGAGTGATTTTACAGATAAACTTATTTCTCAAATTCACTCTACCAACCTGGGTAAAAAGGTTATAACGGATTTGCCTCCCATCCGTTCCGATGAAGATTTAAGGGAATCTTCCAAGGATATGTTTATGATGGTTGGTCCGATGACCTTCTTTAACGACGAAGATCAATTCCCCGTTATTTATGAAACTCCGGCTCAAGACGGGAAAAACGGGCTAAAATCATTGCTCTCCAAATTCGAAACTAACTTAAAAAAATTCAAACCGACAAAAGATGATATTGAATACAGACTAACCAAAAATGCCAATGTTTTGAAATGGAAAATAGTTGGTAAAATATTTTCTCCCGATTCAACAGCAATGTTAATTGGAATCACAAGGCCAAGAACAGAAGGTCTGTCATTCCATATTGCAGGCGCAGCAAGGGAAAACGAAAAGAATATGTGTCCCGGAATAGACCATGCCGCAGCATACCCAATAGAAGTGCTGGCCGTTTACGAAAACAATAAAATTAAAGTATATACGGCAAGGGAGATGTTCAGAATGGATATGTATTTCTGGGATGCGGGAATGCAGGCATTTATGAACCACATGAGTATGCCTTCTCTGTTAGACGACTCTATTAAAAGAGCTCTACTAAATAAATAATACTCAACAACAAGGAGTAACAAATGAAAAAACTAAGCAGCTTTATCACAGCACTATTAATTTCACTAATTATTACTTCGCCGGCAATGGCAAACGGATTAAGTCTAAATTCCGTTGGTGCTAGAGCAATGGGAATGGGCGGAGCATTTGTTGGATTGGCAAACGACGGTTCTGCCATCTATTGGAACCCTGCAGGATTAGCCGGTTTGCCTTCACGCGTCTATCTTTACGGTACCGGCATTATGCCAACCGGTTCATACAAGATGGACCTGGCAAATATCGATGCTTCGATGGTTAACAATATTTACACTGCTCCCGGATTATTCTTTAATTACACAACAAAAAAACTTGCCTTTGGTTTAGGTGTATATGTACCTGCCGGCTTAGGGGCTGAATGGGACCCTGCAGATTTGGGATATCCTGCAAACTCCGATTTAAAACTTTCTTCGCAAATTGGGGTTATTAATATTTCTCCCGCTATAGCATATCAGCTCACCAATAAATTTTCTGTAGGATTGGCTGTTAATATTTCATATGCAATGTTTGATATGTATCAACCTGTAATGCAGGATGTAAACGGGGACGGCATACCGGAATTATTCCAATATGAAGAATCTTCGAACGGAACCGGATTCAGCGCTACCCTGGGATTAAAATACGACTTCTCCGAAAAGTTTTCTGCAGGCGCAACCGTTCGCTTGGCAAGCAAAGTTAAAATGAGCGGAACTGCTAAGAACCCATTATTCACAAAATTACCTAATATGCCTCCTGTTGTTGTTCCGGGTCCTGGCGAAAGTGATTTCGACAGAGATATTACCTGGCCTCTTTGGATTGCAGGCGGTATAGCTTACAAACCCACTGATAAATTGACATTTGTTTTGGACGCTCAATACAGCCAGTGGAGTGAATTAGATGAACTGTCGACACTATTCAACGATGCATACTGGGCAGCAGCAATGAAACAAAGCGATGGTGATAAATTTGTTTTGAAATGGGAAGATAAGATACAAATCCGCACAGGTGCGGAATATAAATTCTCCGATTCGTTTACAGGCAGATTGGGTTATTATTACGATCCTGCCCCGGCACCTGATGAAACGGTTAATATACTTTTCCCATCCTCCACAAACCACGTTATTACAGGCGGCTTCAGTTACACTTCAGGTAAATTCTTGATTGAAGGCGGAGCCGAATATTTATTCGGAGCGGAAAGAGATGTTGAACCTGCGCCACATAATATGGCAGGTAAACATCAAATGAGCATATTCAGTTTTAGCGTTGGTTTGGGATATTCACTGTAGGTGAGTAGAAAAAAGGGCGATTTCGATCGCCCTTTTTTTATATCTTGTTTTCCTTCCAAGTCTTAAGCGCTTTCAAAGTTTCTCTTAAAGCAAATATTATCACTTCCCTATTCTCTTCATCTATCTTATCCAGAATTTCTTGATGAATAAGTACATGATTTTCTTGAATGTTATTGAGGAAAGGACGACTTTGTGGAGTAATGTGAACCAGTACATTCCTCTTGTCGGTTGGGTCAACTCGCCTTTCAATTAATTTCTTATCCTCAAGCGAAGTAAGAATATGCGTTATTCTTCCAGGAGTAAGAGCAAGTTCGTTGGCAATCTCTTTAATGGAACGAACATTTTCTTTGTTGAATAAACGCAAACATCTAAATTCTGCCGGAGTTAAATTGAATAACGAAGCAAAATATTTTTCCTTTTCCTGACAAGTCTTGGATAAATTACAAGTTAATTCGGCCATTTCTTTGGCTAATTGAATTTCTGTTAATTCTGCTAAATCTGGCATTTCAACCTCTCTAATACTTTACATTCTAAAGTAATTATTTATTATTGGATGCGCAAGTATTTTTATGAATATGAAAAAATTTTAATATTTATTGGATGAGCTACTATATAAAAGGACTCTATAATTTTAGCTTATAAATTAATATTCTGTTAATTTGATCTATCATTTTTTATATTGGAAGAATAAATATAGGAGTAATTATGAAAGCAACAGATCCTCCGGTAATTGTTGAAGAAGAATATGAAGTTAATCGCAATGTAGTTTGGGATGCATTGACCAATCCGGAAACAATGAGAAAATGGTATTTTGAGAACATCCCCGACTTTCAACCGAAAGTTGGATTCAAAACAAAATTTATTGTGGAAAACGAAGGAAGAGTATTTCCACATTTGTGGGAAGTGACGGAAGTTGTTCCGTTAGAAAAAATTTCATACACATGGAGGTTCGAAAATTGGGCCGGGGACGGATATGTGGTTTTCACTCTATCGGACACCCCGGAAGGCACTAAACTTAAATTGGAAAACTTCGTCACAGAAGATTTTGATGATTCGGTTCCCGAATTCAAAAGAGAAAGTTGCGAAGGTGGTTGGACATTTTTTTTGAAACAAAGACTGAAAAACTTTTTGGATGAGCATGACAAAAAATAATGTGAAGAAAGTAATCTCGGAAATTAAAGAAATTGGGAATCCGGAAATTGCCAACCATTCTCAAAGATTCTTCAAAACAGGCAAAGGCGAATATGGTGAAGGGGATAAATTTCTGGGAATCCGTGTTCCGCAAATCCGTAAATTTGTAGCTAAATATCATACGCTGGAAATTAAAGAAATTGTTGAGATACTTCATTCCGAATATCATGAACTTCGACTTTTTGCTTTATTGACACTTGTTAAAAAATTCTCCAAATGTAAAGATGAAATTTGCAAAAAAGGGATTTTCGACACATACCTGGATAACACAAAGTATATAAATAATTGGGACTTAATTGACACCACAGCACCGCAAATAATCGGTGGTTATCTGATGAACAAAGGAAGAAATATTCTTTACAAATTTGCAAAATCGGATAACCTTTGGGAAAGGCGAATTAGTATAATTTCCACATTTCAATTTATTAAAGCGAATGATTTCGGCGATACATTAAAGATTTCCGAAATTTTATTGAACGACTCGCATGATTTGATTCACAAGGCAGTAGGTTGGATGTTAAGGGAAGTAGGTAATAGAAGCATATCAACTGAAGAAGAATTTCTCAAAAAGTATTACAAAAACATGCCGAGAACCATGCTCAGGTATGCAATAGAAAAATTTCCGGAAGAGAAAAGGAAAGCATATTTGCTCGGAAAGATTTGATGGGCACTTTGATGGGGAACCCAATACCCCATTGGGTTTTAACCCAA
>CAZULK010000107.1:0-1863 GCA_964621225.1 uncultured Melioribacteraceae bacterium
TCTTTAGTAATTCTCCCCCTTTTTTTTCGATAATAAATATATCATGTTTATAATTGGGTTGAATTACAACATTATTAAATACCAGAGGAGTCGTATTAAAAAGTGCATCGAAATGTTTTCTATAGATAATTTTTCCATTCTCTAGATTTAATCTATAAAAATTGCCATTCAAGTTACCGAGATAAAGCGATGAATCATCTGCTGCAGGTGTCATTAAAACTTTATAATTCAAATCAGTTTTCCAATTTAACTTTCCCTCTAAATCGAAAGAGTAAATAACTCCACTGTCATCACCAAAAAAAAGATTACCGTTATTAATTGTTACTCCGCTGTGCACTCCGTTAGCTAATTTAGTTTTGGTTACTATTTCTCTTTTGCTCTTATCGAAAATAAATAATTCCCCGTCCACTGTAGCCCAAACAATTTTATCTCCTTGCATAGACGGATCGCAATGTACTTCTTTCCCGGTAACATATTCCCATTCTATCTCACCAATCAAATTTACTTTAATTAAAGTACCCAGAGAATTTAGAATGTATAAATCCTCATCGTCAAACAAAAATTCATTTATCAAACTTCCGTCGATTTTATTTTTCGTTATATACTTTTGAGTATAAAAATCGTAGTAGTACAGCGTTGCATATCTTTCTTTATATTCATTAACCCCAAAAAATATTCTCGATCTGTAAATTACCGGTGCAATTGGGGTTTCCCCTTTATATGATTCCCTTCCTATTTCTTTTCCTGTATTTATGTTGAATGCTGTTATTCTACCGGATAAATCGGGCACGAATAAGAAATCATCAAATATTACAGGGGAAGTATTTGAATAACTTCCTTTTGTATCAAACTCATTAACCAACCGGAGAGAATCACTTAAATTTTTTCTTACATAAAAATTTCTTTCAGGTATTTGTCCATATTGATAAATCCCCTTTTTTTCAAAACTTGTTTCGTTCAAAATTATTGGTTTTGTACATGAAACAAGTAAGGAGCTAATTAACAATATTGCGAAATATTTCTTCATCAAAAATCCCAACCGAAGAAAAACTGATAAAATAATTTGGGTTGCAACCGGGTGAAATCCCCTTCTATCTTTTTACCTATATCGTAACGGAATGTTATAACATTAAATACATTTACACGTAGACCCACTCCGATCGAGCCTAACGTTTCTCTGTATTTTTCATCCCACGCTCCTCCGGCATCAAAAAAAGCTCCGCCTCTAATAGATGAAAAGCCCAAACCGAGAAATGGAAATTTAACGTAGAATTGATCTATCAAAGGGAAACGGTATTCGATGGAGGAAAGCCATAACTTCTCCCCTCTTATGGACCAACGGGGCCAACCTCTTAAATCCCAACTACCACCCGCAATGTAGCGTCGAGCTTCTTTCCCGTCGTTCACAAACAGTGCACCTCTCATTGCCAAAGCGCTTCTTTGGCTGGTTCTGAAATATTTTCTGTAATCTAAAATCACTGAATAGAAATTTGCATTACTGAATTTTATATCGGTTGTATAACCCAATAAAGCCCTGAAGCGTGAACCGTCCAACGGTCCTGTAGGACCCCAAAGGGAATTATCATGAACATAAGAAATCGTATTGGTTAATAGTAAAGCTTTTCTTCCGATAATTTGGTCGTATAGCTTTCTATCGGAATTTGCCAGACTTATTCCCAATTCGAGTCTGTCGAATACAGAGAACGGATATTGTAATTGAAATATCCCTCCATAAACCCTTTCATAAAAGAATTCATTCGATTCCCTTATGTCGTATCTTCTTCCGCTGAAATGGAAAATTCCGTAACCGTAATTTGTCCTTTGAGAAGAATTGACCCTTGTTAAAGCAACGTTAAAACTTTC
>CAZULK010000107.1:1963-9117 GCA_964621225.1 uncultured Melioribacteraceae bacterium
ATTAGAGAATCGTTTAACGCTAAATCGATTTGATAAAATTGAAAAGAGAATTTTTCGAAGCCGGCAACAATAAGCGATGTGTCATTTATGAATGAATAATTAAAAATACTATTTATAAAATTCGATGCCTTCCGCATTCCATAAGGTAATCCATCCTTCCATTCCAAACGATATAAATTATAACTTCCTCCGGCATCCGAAGTAAAATATAAATTCTTTTTATCAGCATCATATCCCGGTGATGCAATGTTTGCAGAAGTATATGTCAAATATTTTATATTATAATTTTTGTCAATCTTGAATAAATTATATTTCCCGGCATATTCTCCTGAAGTTCTATCGGATGAAAAAATAATACTTTCCCCGTCCTTGTCGAATATGGGGTCTTTATCGTCGTAATAGTCATTTGTAATTCTAATCAGAGAATCATCATCAATGGAATAAACGAAAATATCCGTAAAGCCTTTTGTATCAATTCCGCCGAAAACCACTTTGCTTCCATCGCCGGAAAATTTCGGAGAACGAATTGTAATTACTTCTTCGAAACTCCTACTCTTTATTACCTTTCCTTCATCAAGAGAATAAAAATGTAAATTATCCTTTGCACCCGATTTAGTAACAAATGCTATCAGACCGTTTTTATTTGCATCAATCGACGGTTGGAGCAAATGAAATGCCTCAAATACTTTTTCTTTTTCTCCTTCAACCAAACGTGTAAGCTCAATAGCCTCTTTCTTTTCAGAATTAAATTCCAAATCATAAACGGATGAATAACCTGTTCTATTGCCAATAAAATAGATGTGTTCCGTTGAATCCCTTTTGATATATACCGGATTAAAATTGAATCCCTCTTCGGTTAAAGGTTCACCGTCCGTTTTATAGAAATCGCTGTTCTTTACTAACGGATAATATTTTTTCTTTAAGTAATTGATCCATCTTAAATCAATTTTTTCAACCGGTTCTCCTAAAGTGAACTCCAGATTTTCTGTAAACTTGGAGAATCTCCAGAAATTCTCTAACAGATTTAATATTTTATCCTCACCGTAAAATTCGGAGACAAATTGAAGAAAATTTTGTCCTTCTTTATACATCAAGAAAGAACCGTATATTCTATCAATATCATTCAACGAAACGAAGATATCGTTCAACACAGCATCGCGCATCACCATTTCCGCTTGGGTATCCCAATGATACGACCAGAACTCTGCCAAACCTTCAACAAACCAAAGCGGCGGATATTTATCGGTGGGTATTCTATGATCACGTAATACATTCAAAACTTTACTTGTCATAAAAACATGTACTAATTCATGGCGGATTACATGCCGGAATTGATCTAAAGATCCGAGATATGGAATAACTACCCTGCCTTTTATGAACTCGAAAAATCCGCCGACCCCTTCCGGTATAAATCCCGGAATCGTATTTGTTTGTTGGAAATGTAGATGAGTGTTATAAAAGATAAGTGGAATTCTAACGTTTACAGTATGATTAAACTTAACTTTATGTTCTTCGTATGCATCTTCGGCAAACTTTGCACCTATCTCGGCCATCTCTTTGAAATTGCCGTAATAGTATATATCAAAGTGTTGAGTCTTTAATATTTTCCAATCGAATTCTTGATATTGAACCTTATTCCTGCCAAAGAAATAGAACTGAGCGTTAGCCTGTGTAAACAGAGTGAAAAAAAGAATCGATATGAATAATATTATTTTATTTAGCAAGCTCTTTCTTCAAATGATGTATGTAATCAATCTCCGATGGATCTTTCCCCCGCAAAATCGCAAGGTAATAACTAATCCAATCTCCAAGATATATTAAATCGATTAACCGTAATTTATAATCATTTAAAGAACTTTTCAGTGCAATAATTTCTGCACTACTTTTTTCTATCAGTTGGGATGTTATTTCGTATCTTTTTTTAACTTGCGGGTGATATGAGTCATCTTTTATCATTATTGCTTTGGTTCTCAACTGATTTTCGTTTTGTGTTTCCCACCCGATTATTTCGTTGTGGTTCAACTCGGGAAAGACATTATGGAAAGCATGCACCTTGCTGTTTTCGTTGAATTGCCCTTTCAACCGCAGTCCAACGGCGTTAGTGAATGAATCACAACTATAGATAACCGGAATGAATCCAACGAGTGATTCTGCTATTTTGAATGCAAGATTATCTTCCGAAGAATATTCCTCACCTTTTCTTTTTAATAAGTTTGAATATGAATCCAACTGCTCCGTTGTGAGAGAAATTAACCCGATTACTTCAAAAGCTTTTGCAACAGAAAACATATTAAGATACAAACTGTACCGTGGTTGATACCCTTTTTTCAGTACCACGCAAGGGATATTATTTTTATTAGCAAACTCAAGAATCTTCCCGCCGGTTGTCACTGCGATTATTTGCGCATTTCTTTCGAGTGCATCTTTTGCAGCGGATATAGTTTCTTCTGTATTTCCGGAATAGGAAGAAAGGACTACAAGAGTATTTTCATTTACAAATTGCGGTAAATTATAATTTCTATTAACGAAGTATGGAATGTTAAGTTCTTCCTTAAATAAATTTGAAATTACGTCACCCCCAATAGCCGAACCTCCAAGCCCGGTGACTATAATATTTTTAATTTTTGAAGCGTCAATAGAACTTAAACTATACTGATTGTTTTTTACATATTCGATCTGTTCGTATGAATTGATTAATACATCGAATTGTCTTTCCGGATCATACTTCGAAACTAAATCTTTGATGAACATAAAACCTCGACGTTTTTCTGAATGGTTAAAATATTTTTTCTATTTCGTCCTCTACCTCTTTGTCGTAGAATTTCTTAAGGACTTCCTTAATTTCGTTTTCAGTCTCCATTTGCAAGCATTCTTCGGCAATCTTTTTTGCATCTTTAAAATTAATACTCCGGATAATTTTCTTAGTATGTGGAATTGCTGCGGGTGAAACGGAAATTGAATCCAATCCCAAGCCTACCAAAAGAGGAACAGCCATCGGATCGGCTGCCATTTCACCACAAATAGTAGTGAATGCTTTCCCTTTTTTACCTCCTTGAATGATGTAGTATAATGAACGAATCACAGCCGGGTGAAACTCTTGGTATTGATCGGAAACATTTTCGTTCCCTCTGTCAACCGCAAGTAAATATTGTATTAAATCATTCGTTCCAATACTTATAAAATCAACATGCTTTGCAAATGTATCTGCCATAACTGCTGCGGAAGGGACCTCAACCATAATACCCAATTGCAAATGCTCATTATATTCTTTCCCTTCGGCTTTAAGTTCTTCAACCGCTTGCTTCAAATGTGATTTTGTTTCATTGATCTCCTTTATCGATGCAATCATTGGAACCATAACTTTTAAATTACCATACTTATTCGCACGCAAAATGGCTTTAAGTTGAGAATGGAATAATTCCCTGTTGTCCAATAGAAATCTTATTCCTCTCCAACCAAGGAAAGGATTCGGTTCCTTTAGATCAATCGGTAAAACCTTATCCCCACCTATATCAAATGTTCGAATTGTTACCTCGTTCGGGTAGATTTTTTCAGCAAGCGATTTATATATTTTATACTGTTCCTCTTCATCCGGGAATTCATCCATAAGATCAAAAATTTGTTCGGTTCTTACAAGTCCGACTCCACTGGCACCGTTTGCAATTGCTATCTCAACCTCTTTCATCAAATCAATATTTGCGGTAAGCTCTATTTCCCTACCGTCGAGAGTCCTTGCGGGTTCATCCTTTAGTTTTCTTAACTCTTCATCATATTTGTGAAGTTTCTCAATCTTGGCTTTATAATAATCCAACTGATCTTGTGTCGGATTGATAATCACTTCACCGTGATAGCCGTCTATTATAATTGTATCACCGTCTTTAATGAGATTGGTAGCATCGTGTGTACCGACAACGGCTGGAATATTTAACGATCTTGCTACAATTGCAGCGTGACTGGTTAATCCTCCAAAATCAGTGACATACCCTTTTGCGTTGACCCTTGTAAATAGAAGTGTATCTGCCGGGGAGATACTTTTTGAAATTACGGCAACATCATTTTCAATTCTAGACACCCATTTCTTCTTACTGAGATTCCGGATGATCCTATTCTTAATATCTTCAATATCATAAGAACGTTCTTTCAAATATTCAACGTCGGAGTTGAACATTATTTGTTGATATTTTGATATTTCATCGTCAACAATAAATGCAACTGATTTTTTTTCCTCTTTAATTCTTTTTTTGATATTATCGGTCAATACCGGATCATCGAGAATCATTAATTGGGCTTCGAAAATTGAAGCACGTTTATCGCCCAATTTATCGACGGCCATATTGAAAATTTTTGTTAATTCTTTTTTTGATTTTGCTATTGCCGCATCCAGCGATAAAATAGCATCTTCAATGTCCTCAATAACATATTCGGAAATGACTTCGTGCTCTTTATTGAAGAGATACGCCTGGGCAATAGTCAGACCGGGTGCGGCAGCTATGCCTTTTAACTTATTCCCTTCCAACCTACTCTTCATCAAAACCCCGTTCGAAATAATCAATAATCTCTTTAGCCATTTCCTCTTCGTCTTCACCTTCGAATGTGAGAGTTAAAACAGAACCTTTGGCTGCGGCCAAAGTCATTACTCCAATAATACTTTTTCCATTTATGTTCATTCCGTCTTTATGAATATAAAAGTCGGAGTTATACTTTGAGGCAAGTTTAACTATCGTTGCCGCCGGTCGGGTGTGAAGTCCGGCATTATTTACTATGGTTACGTCTTTTTCTATCATTTGCTTCTATTCATCAACATATTAGCTAACCAAATAAACATTTCTTTTGCTTCGGGATTCTCGATTTTTTTGGCTGCATTCATTGCTTTTTTTGTGTACGATGCAATCAACTTTTTAGTGTCGTCAAATACGCCCAATCTTTCGTAAAGTTCTCTGTATTTATTTATCTGATTCGAACGTATCCCTTTATTTTCAATCACCTTTTGTAACATCTTTTTGTCGTTTCCTCTAGCCTTCTCCAATGCTCTCAAGAAAAGATAAGTTTTTTTCCCTTCCATCAAATCACCACCCACTTTTTTGCCGAATTTATTCTCATCTGCAAAAATGTCGAGTAGATCATCTTGTAATTGAAAAGCAAGCCCTAAATACTTTCCGAATCTTTTTAGATTGTTTACTTGCTTTTTATTTCCTCCGGCAACTAAACCACCTAATGCGCAGCACATTTCAACCAATGCAGCTGTTTTTTTCTGAATCATTAAAAGATATTCATCCAATGTAACTTTCTTTTGAGTCTCAAAATCCTTATCGTAACTTTGCCCTTCGCAAATCTCTATAACTCCGTCGGTAAAAGTTGAAAGTATTTCTTTCGTATTCCCGTTGCAATCTTTTAACAATAATTTATATGCATAAGCAGTAAGACTGTCACCCGTCAAAATTGCGGTGTTTACATCATACTTTATATGTAGAGTATCCCGTCCTCTTCTTTTGTTTGCATTGTCCATAATATCGTCATGAACAAGAGTGAAATTGTGCAAAACTTCAACTGCTAGTGCAGCATTATAAGCTTGACTAAATTTCCCTCCGACTGCTTTTGCTCCCAGTAAAACTAAAAACGGTCTCAGTCTCTTCCCGCCGCTTTGCATAATATAATCTGATGGACGGTAAAGGGATTTTGGTTGTTTACCGTCAAATAGTTTTTTAAGTTTTTCCTCAATCTTGTTAATTTCTCTTAAATAAATTTTTTGGTATTTAGTTTCAGTATTGGTCATTAAATTAATTCCTTTTTCCTTTTAGCCTTACCTTTAAATTCACTCAAATTTTTTGAATTAGTAAGAACCATTATTTTTTTTAATGTTGACTTCCATTCGTTTAATAAATCAATTACGGCCTCCTGGCCATCATTCATAAGAGTAACGAGAATAGCCCTTGCAGCGGCAGAAATATCTGCACCGAGTGCCAAAGATTTAGCAAACGATTCCGCATCAATTATTCCACCGCTTCCAATCAATAAAAATTGGTAATCCCTTTTTAATCTCGCAACAGTGCGGATACAATATGAACTTGGCAATCCCCATTCACTGAAAACTTCATTGGATGAACTACCGCTTCGTTCATATTCTATTTTACTCCAGCTTGTACCGCCTGCACCAGCAATATCTATTCCTTTTACTCCCGCTTCTAAAAGTGTTTCCGCTGCATCTTTACCTATTCCGAAACCGACTTCTTTGGCAATCAACGGCACGTGAATTTCACGGGAAAATTTAGCAAGTTTTACTATCAATCCTTTGAAAGTTGCCGTTCCTTCGGGTTGAACCATTTCCTGCAATAAATTCAAATGAATTACAAATGCGTCCGCCTCAATTGCATCAATCATCTTGTTTATAGGATCGGGTGAATCGAATTTCACAAATTCCGCCGCACCGATATTTCCCAATACCGGAACATCTCCTGCTTTTTCCCTCACCAAAGCAAAAGAATCAACGTGTTCGTCCGATTCAAGCATTGCCCTTTGAGATCCAACTCCGATTGGAATTTTCAATTGATTTGCTATTTCGGCCAATTGAGCATTTATATTTCCGGTTTCTTCGTTGCCTCCAGTCATACAGGAAATCATGAACGGAAATGGAATAATCTTTCCGAAAAAATCGGTAGAGATGTCTATATCAATCTCTTCCAATTCGGAAGCCGCATAGTGGACGAAATCATAATTATGAAATCCACTACTTTTCTTATAAAGAATATCATCCTTCATCGATATTCTTATATGATCCGATTTTCTCTTTTCCGTTTTACTCATAATATTCCAAATTTAACAATAAAGATAGCAATAAATTTAATTCATTTCTATTAACTGATCTCTTTCTTTCTGTATAAAATATTTCCCGAGGAATCTGCTATCTCAATAACCTCTCTAATTTTCCGGACGGAATTAGTCATTATAATTTTTGTGGAATTTTTTAGATCATTAAGTGTTAATAAATCTTCCTTAACATCGTTTTCTTCAATATACTTATTTCGAAATACTCCGGCAAGTAGACCACAATTTAAGGATGGAGTCTTCCATTCATTTTTCTTTTTGATGAATATATTTGAAATTGCGCCTTCTGTAATATATCCGTAAAAAAAAAAAAAAAGTACTTCATCATATCC
>CAZULK010000108.1:0-9048 GCA_964621225.1 uncultured Melioribacteraceae bacterium
CTATTATTTCTTCCCTTATTTGTGAATCATCCTGTTCCACTAAGTAATTATCAACTTTCATCATATATGTTTTTTTAATATTATTTTAATCCAAGTTAATAATTTTAACAGAGAATAAAAATTTAGGAGGATAATTTTCGCCTTCAAAAACTGCCTTTTGTAAAGAGGGCGACAACTGCGCCCTCCAAATTCTGTTACTTAGTTAAAAATTTTATAATTTCGTCGTTAACTACTCCGGGTTTTTCGAATTGTGCAAAGTGCCCACATTCGGGAATCATTACAAGTATGCTGTTTCTTATTTTACTCCTTCCAATTTCAGCAATGTCTTTTGTGAACCCGGGGTGTAAATATCTGTTAGGTATCAATTGGTCATCCTCACCAAAGATGATGAGGGTTCTTTGTTTAATTTTTGATAAATGATCAATTACCGGTTCGTCTACCATTCCTTTTACGGATTGAACAACAGTATAAGCATAATTTTTAAATTCTTTAGCGCCTTTGAGGGCAATTCTATCGGTTATCATAAACTCCGCATCATCCGGCATATTGTAGAAATTAGAATAAACATTAGTCCTTATCTGATGATTCGAAGTCAATGCAACGCCATCTACAGTCATTACTTCTTTGAACCATTCTTTTTCGCCGGGAGTAAATTCTTCAAATCCCGCAGGATCTATTAAAATCAAATTACTTACTCTATCGGGATATTTAAGCGCCGCGACCATAGCTATTTGGCCACCCATTGAATGTCCGGCAATTGTTATTTTTTTTAAGTTTAGTTTGTCGGCAAGTTCAATAATAACATCTGCATAGAATTCCATTGAACCTGAGTGAACTTCTTTACTGGATTTACCGTAACCCGGTAAATCTACGGCAATGGTTCTAAAATGCTGCGCAAGAACGGGAATATTTTTTTGCCAGGCTGGCATGTAACTCCCCAATCCGTGTAAAAATATAATGGTCTCTTTCCCTTCGCCTTTATCTGCATAGGCGATTGTCCTGCCGTCATCAAGGGTAATGTACTTTACATCGAAGGGATACTTTAACTCGCTAAACTCCATTTTACTTAACTCTCCATATGGCGCACAAGCCATGCTTATAATTGCAAGCACAAAAACATAAATTAATTTTTTCATTTCTCCTCCCACCTAAAACATCAACCATTTAAACACAGCAAACAAAGTATAGGGATTCTTAGGTCTCTCATTAACATTACCGTTTACTTCAGGACTATCGTAGTAGTTGCCAAACGACAAATAAGCGGCATGTAGTTCAACATTCATAAACACGGCGGGCACAAAGCTAAGCATACCGTTAATCTCCCAGCCCATAAAATTACCGCCGGCTCGGGGTGAAACAACACTATTTGCCGCAGCAACCCCTATTTTGCCGTTTAATCTGTTGGGAATAAACGACTTCGAGAAATTTATAACCGCTCCAATTTGGCCGTAACCGGCATTAGATAAATCACTAATTGCAGAAATAAATCTGTTCACAACATTGCCATGCGGATACAACAAATATGCACCGCTTGAAATAAATATTGATGCAGGAGAACCCCAAGTATTGCCGGTGATAACTCCGCTGTATGATCCGTCGCTCAAATCGTCTCCGTCTCCGCTGGCAAATATAAAATCCGCCTCCACATTATCAAAGGTTGTAGCTCCATATTTATACCCCAATCGCATATTAGCCGCAACTCCGAGGATATCAGCTTTTTTTGAATAATCGGAACCGCTTAAAGTATTAACCACACCTAAATTACTCATTATAAATCCGTTTACAGAATACCTTCCGTCGGTAAATTCCGCATTATAATTCCAATGCGTTCCCAACCAAAAAATATCCGCCCTGTAAGGCTTCCCTTCCAAGGGAAAGCGATAAACACCATTATAATTAGCTAAATTACTATTCAATCCCTCGCCCAAAATAGATACTCCGCCTTCTCCGTTTGCCCTGTCGTAAACGTAATACGCGGCAACCCCTTGCCGCCAGTTGGGAGTTACATCAAATTCATACTGTGCTTCCCATAAGGTTACGTCGTCATTTTGATTGGGATTGTTTTCATATAATTGATAATAACCTGCCTTCAGTCTCGAGAATTCCCAATCGTATCTGGCCGAAATTCCTACAGCATCAGTCCCCCAATACATTAATCTGTATGCCGACTTAGTCATTGTGGAAAAGAAAGTTCTGTAAGGATTATAAGGTGTGTCGAATAATCTTTGTAAACCCAAATTAATTGTGAATCTGGAAAACGGTTTTAATTCCAACTCAATATTTTGAGTTTGCAAATTAACTTGATCTGCTGAAATTGCCGAGCCAAAATTACCGCCAGTTCCGTAGGATGCATCGCCCCAAGTCCAGTCGATTTCAAAGGACATTCTTAGCAGCGCCTTTCCGTTCAAAAGTTTTGGTTGATAAATCATAAACGGAATCAGCCTCTGTTCAAAATAAAAAGATTCCTGACCCGTACTTGTTGTGTTTCCCCCGAACAGGCGCCCAACGGTTTGCCCTTTCAGAAGTTCGTTCTTCGCATAAACATTATTCATAACAGCCTGATTGATATAATATGCCAAAAACTGAAACTCCTTAACGGGTTTCTTGGGATATTTATACTTGTCGAAATCCCAATCATTGTTCTGAGCAAATAGGTTCACATTAAACATAAAGGCAAAGATTAAAATCAACTTTTTCATATCTAACCCAACTTATTAAAAAATAAAAAATTGCCGGCAATCAACTGCCGGCAATTAATTTTATTTATTGGCGGACATAATTCTGAACATTAAGAGTTCCTAAAGCGCCGCCGTTAGTTGAACCGAATCCACCTTCGGGAGTTGGAGGAACAGCTCCAATATTCGGAGAAGTTTGTACAACCTCATATTTCATAGTGTTTGGTGTTGCGGTTTTATCAATCTCGTAAATGCCTTCTGAGGTTAACGCAGTTGGAGATTGTTGATTAGCAGTAATTTTGTATATGTTCCCAACACTGCTCTTTTCAACTGTGTATGTTCCAGTCAAAGTTAATGATGTTCCGGCCGAATCAACTTGAATAACTTCATACGTTCCGTTCTTATCGAATGTGGCAGTTATTTTTGTAACTTTAAATAATGTTACCAACAGAGGCGCAACATTAGCTCCTTCCGAAACCCAAGTGCCAACAATATCTTCAACGGGTTCCACAGGCGTTGTAGGTGTGTCTTCGCTCTTGCATGCGTTTATAGAAAAAATAATCAACGCTACAAGAAATATGGATGTTAGTTTTTTCATTTTAGAACTCCTTTAATTAGTGAATGTTTACGTAATGCTTTTAAGTTTTATTCTGTCTATTTTGCCCGAGTCGTTAAGGGGAAGTTCATCCAGAATTTTTATGTGTTTGGGAATTTTATACTTAGCTAAATGTTCTTTGCAGTATTCAAAAAAGCTTGCTTCGTCAAATGTTTCATATTCTTTAAGAACTAGAAATGCTTTGCCGACCTCTCCCCATTTGCCGTCCGGAACACCAATTACAGCAGCCTGTTTGATTATGGGAAATTGCAGTATAACCCGCTCTACTTCTGCGGGATAAACATTTTCTCCGCCGCTAATAAACATGTTCTTTTTTCTATCAACCACATAATAATATCCCTCCTCGTCAAATTTCATTATATCGCCCGTCCTCAGCCATTCGTCAATTATCGTTTCCTTCGTGGCTTTTTCGTTTTTCCAATAGCCGCAAGTAACAACAGGAGATTTTATCCACAGCTCGCCTATTTCTCCAGCTTTGCATTCTTCCATGGATTCTTTCATCAACTTGGTTTCTATATAGAAATTCGGAAAGCCGATCGACCCCTGCTTCCTTATAGCATCTTCATGATTAAGAGAAAATATATTCGGACCGGCTTCGGTTAATCCGTATCCTTGCCTGATAAATATTCCTTTCTTATGCCATTTCTCAATCAATGGAATAGGCATGGGCGCCCCGCCAACAATAGCATAACGCACCGAAGATAAATCCGCATTTTCGTAATTCGGACTATCACTTATCATCTGAAGCATTGTGGGAACGCCGAATAATATTGTCGATTTCTCTTCCTCCATTAACTTCAATATTAATTCGGGATCAAATTTTGTAATCAATGTATGGGATGCTCCCACATGAAGGAAGGGAGTAAATAGAACATTCCAACCCCCTGTATGGAAGAACGGTGCGTAACCCTGCGTGTGATCTTCGGAAGTAAGGTTTAATCTTAATTGTGTATTGACCGCATTCCAAAACAACATTTTATGCGTAATTATTGCGCCCTTGGGAACGCCGGTAGTTCCGCTGGTATATAGGATCATTACATAATCATCTTTTGAAATTCGGCTTGTATCAATATCCTCCGTAGGCGTTCTGCTAAAATTAAAATAGCTTTTTATATCCGATATACTAAGCTTTACGACGCTCTCTTTTATCTCCGTTAATTTACTTACTTGTTCTTCAAAAGTGTTCTCAAAAACAAATAGGCTTGGTTCCGCATCAACAATTAATTTATTCAGTTCCGAAGGCGTCAATCTGAAATTTAATGGAACCATCACGAGTCCGGCTTTTATACAGGCTGCAAAAATCAGCACATATTCGGCATTGTTTGTTGAATAAACTACTACTCTTTCGCCTTTGCGTAATTTCAAATCGTTTATGAAGTGCCGTGCAAGACTATTTGCGGCATGATTAAACTCGCCGTAAGTCCATTCTCTACCGGAGTTATATTCCCTAAGGAAAAATTTATTAGGCGTATATTTTGCCCACTTACTCAACCAGTCTACTTGAAAATTATGCATCGCTTTTCTCCGTGGTAAGTTTGTGAACAATAGCTCCAACAATTATGGAAGCAACAATTGCTGTAAACGCCGCCACTCCAGGGTTCTCTCCGTTCGAAGCTGTAAACGGAACATATATTTTGCCGTAGTACATAGTAAAATGAACTACCACTGCCGTTACCGAAGAAAACCATACTACGGTTTTTGAAATATTCAGATTAAACAAACCGAACAATATCGGCAGAAACGCTGCCGAGAAAAATGCGTAAACACCGTTTTGTCCAAGAATAGCTACGCTTAATTTTGGATTTACAAGTTGGTCGTACGATATTATAATTGTTAAAATTGCCAACGCAATTATTATAATTCTGTTAATAATTATTGAGTTGACTTTGAAATCTGGCTTGGCTTTTCGCATAACCGGTAAAATAACATCCGTCGTTAAAGACGAGGAAACCGACTGAATAAGTCCTTCCAATGTTGATATTCCTGCTGATAACAAACCCATGATTATTATTAATCCGATAAATACCGGAAATTCGCTTACTACATAGGCTGGAATAATTCCGTCCATTTTCAGTTTAGTTCCGTTATATATTAAATCGGGAAACGCAAGCCTCGCGTAAAAGCCTGCAAACACAACCAAAAAGAAAAGTAACTCAACCGCAACGCCAACTTTCAAATACTTGTTTACGTCCTTATCCGTTTTCAAAAGAAGCGATTTAGTTATTATATGAGGCTGGCAAATTATTGCCACACCAATAACAATCTGTACAACAACTATCTCGAAAAAATCCCGGAATAGAAAACTTGAGGAATTTGTAAGACCCACTAATTTGGGATCAATTGCGCTTAGCTTCTCTATGAATCCATGCACGCCGTTACTGAAGTGCTGATAACCCGAACCTAATAGAATGAAGGCGACAAATATCATCAATAAAGCTTGAATAGTATTTGTAAATACCATTGAATTTGCTCCGCCGAACATCATATATCCAAATATGAAAATCACAACACCTAAGAGAGCGTAAAACTCATCTACATCCAACGTTTTGGAAATCACCTTTGTTAAACCAACAACTATTAGTACAATAAAAGTTAACAGCAAAATGGAAAGAACGCCGAAAAACAATCCCAGAGATTTGCTTTTATACTTAGTCTCGACCCACTGCGCTAAAGTTAACGCTTGGACCGAAGACCCGTGCTTTCTGAAGCTTTTTGTTAAAATGACAAGAGAAACCATAGCGGCAATGGGCAATACAATTGCGTAGGACAAAAATGCACTGAACCCGTAAAGGGCAACGAATCCGGGATTAATAATAAATGTTGCAGCCGAAGTCATCGATGCCGCCAAGGCTAAACCTACGGAAACGGGAGAGAACTTAATGTTTCCAACCGCATAGTCTTTTATGTTTTTTGTTCTTTTGGCCCCTCTGATTACAAAAAACAAAATAATAATTGCGTAAATTATTATTAGCGCCCAACCCGCCAGCACCATATTATTGTTTGCAGCTGTATTCATATTTTCACCATACAAATGATGCGCAAGCAAAGGATAAACCTCCGCCCGAGCCAATGAATATAATTTTATCTCCTTCTTTCACTTTGCCTTTTTCGTAGGCATCATTTAACGCCATGGGAATGCATGCCGAACCGGTATAACCGTATCTGTCCATTATCGTATGTCCCTTATCCCGGCTTACATTTAGATTATCTAGTGTTTCCCATATACTGTTAATATTTATTTGCGTCATAAAGTAGTGAGCTATATCGCTGATTTCCCAACCGCTTTTTGCGGCAACCTCTTTTATCATTTTTGTCCAAATTGTCGGATTTAATTCCTTCGGGAATTTTCTTACAAATTTCAGCAGATGGTCTTTGTTTTTAAGAACCTCTTCGGTAACGGGGGTTCTCGTACCTCCTGCATAAATTCCCATCCAACTATTGTACTTCCCTTCGGTATAGAGCTTACTGGAGACATAACCACGCTCTAAATTTTCCGTTGCAGAAAGGATTGCTGCGCCCGCTCCGTCTGCAAAAAGAGTAACTGTTTTCTTGTCTTCCATATTCAGGTACTTACTCATATTGTAAGCGCCAACCACAAGAACATTATTGATAGATTCATCAGCCTTTATATATTTACTTCCTATATCAAGAGCCGTAACGAACCCGGCACAAGCAGTATTCACATCAAACGTTCCGGCATTGGTAGCCTGTAATTCGTGCTGCACAATCGATGCTGTAGATGGCGAAATAAATTCCGGCGTATCGGTGGAAATAATAATTAAATCCAGTTCGTCGGCATTCATCCCGGCTCTCTCAAGGGCTAACTTCCCTGCATTTATTGCCAAATCGCTTGTGGCTTCCTTATCGGTCGTCCATCTGCGTTCTCTGATAGTTAAATTTTCCCTCAACCATGTATCAACGTCTTCTCCCAAAAGTTCGTTAAAAAAGGAATTGGGAATAACCCTTTCAGGAGCATAAGCTCCAACTGCTTTTATGTAAGCGTTTCTCATCGAATTTCCTCAATATCTATTTATATAACCAATCCGCCGTCCACGCTAAGAACCGCGCCGTTAACAAAAGAAGCATCTTCCGAAGCCAAAAAAGCGTATGCATTGGCAATATCTTCCGGTCTACCTAATCTTCTTAGCGGTGTCTTACTTTCCATTGTCTCCAACACATTCTGGGGCATTGCTGCTACCATCTCGGTTTTAATGAACCCTGGAGCCACGGCATTTACTCTTATTCCTTTTGGTCCCAATTCTCTCGCCCAGACCTTTGTCATCCCAATTATTCCGGATTTAGAAGCCACATAGTTTGTCTGTCCGAAATTACCGTAAAGCGCAACCACAGAAGCGGCATTCAGAATCACTCCCGAGCCGTTTTCCAACATATGCAAACTAATAAGTTGAGTACAGTTGAATACACCGGTCAAGTTTACGTCAATTACTTTTTGCCATTTTTCGGGAGTCATTTTTTTAAGAGTCGAATCCATTGTAATGCCGGCATTATTTACGAGCACGTCAATTTTGTTAAACTCTTTTAATGTTTGCTGAAAAGCCACGTTAACTTCTTCGTAGTTGGATATATCCACTTTCAGGAAGGAACACTTTACATTCACGCTAAGCTCTTTCGCTAATCTTTCTCCGCGTTCATCATCCAAATCCCAAATCATCACATTGGAGCCTTCATCAACAAATTTCCTGACTGTCGCTTCGCCTATCCCTTTTGCGCCTCCAGTGATGATAGCGTTGTAATCTTTTAATTTCATAGCACACCTTATATTTTTAACGTTTGAAAAATTTAAAACGTTCAGAATAAAAAATTTTATTTATAAATTTCTTCTCTGATTTTAATCCAGTCTTCCAAAAATTTTTCGTTGTATTCTTCTGTCAATTCGTAAAATTTCTGCATCTCTATTAATCTCAGTTCAAGAAATTTCAGTTTATCCGAATTTAATGTTTGTACTTTATTTAATAGCTGTTTGGATAATCTTGTATTTGCTTTTATTAGTTCATAATTATTTCTGAAGGCATTCTCGAATATTCCGGGTTCAATTTCGTAGTAGTCTTTTCTGCTGTTGGTGTGCCATACTTTGCGTATCAAGTGTCTATCGCGAAGCCTTCTCATTATTTGACTCACGGGTCCTTTGCTTCTTCCAAGAGCTTCAGAAATTTCATCCAATGAAAGAGGTTCGTTTGAGGAGAGAAGGAGGGCAACTATGTGTCCCATTAGTTTGCTTAACCCGAAAGATTTGTAGGCTAAACCGAAGTTCTGAATGATTTCCTGTTTTACTTTTTCTTCTTTTTTCATGTTTTTAATGTTTGATATATTTCAAACGTTTGCAATATAAGAGTTTTGCTAAAAATTGTCAACTGCTTTCCCTCATTCGTATGTAAAATGATTCATTTCTCGAAAGTGTAATGGCTTCCTTCAAGTTTGATGTAATTTAGCATCATTACTTGCTAATTACTTAATGCGTGGCCATTAAAGCATTGCTTTCGGCAAGGTGTTAATTTTATTCATTTAGCACAAACAAACTTAACATTTTTTTATCCGTCTTATAAATTGCTTATTTTTAAATGCTTACTAATAAATATGAGGATTCTATGAAAAAATTCCTTACGTTCACTTTCGCAGTATTTATAATTTTCGCTTCAGTTCTTCATGCCGGAAATCAAGACAAATTATTTAGATACCCATCCATATCACCCGACGGAAAAACTATTGCATTTTCTTTCCAAGGGGATATCTGGACTG
>CAZULK010000109.1:0-8974 GCA_964621225.1 uncultured Melioribacteraceae bacterium
TTCCATTATCCATAATTAATTATAACCTTATTATGTTCAAAATTAAAATTGATAGCGAGATTAAAGCCGAAAATAGAGAAAGTCCAATACTGAACCAATCTTTAAAATAAAGTCTCGGCTCCCCGGGAACTACGAGAACATCTCCTGGTCTTAACTCTGGAACCCGTGTCGTAACGCTTTTAACCGAATCTTCCCACATCAAATCATTCCAGTTAATATTAAATAACTCGTAAGTTGAATCCGGTTTAATCCGGAAGAGTCTTAGATCTTCCAGTAAGGCATCATCAGTAGGACCACCGGAGTATGATAATAAATCCATAACATCGGAATCCTCGGGAATGATATATTTTCCGGGATATCTTACGAATCCCCAAACTGCGACTTTTTTATTCACCTTAGCGGGATCTGAATAATCGTATAACCCTCCTTGCCTTGCCTGAAGATTTGTAAAGGGAGTACCAATTTGGACATCTTTACTTTGTGAAAAAGAAACCGGTACAATTATTACTAAAATCAGAAATGAGAAAATTAGTCTGCGCATAAATAACCCTAAATTTTAGTATTTGAATTTTAATGAAATTTTCCTTGAAGAATAAATACTTCCCACTATTCCAAGAATGAATGCAAAAATAATATATGCAATTATAGTTATTTTCAAATCAATTTCAAACTTAGTTATTTCAAAAAATCTAAACCCAAATTTATAAAATAAATAAATAACCGGTGTGCTTATAATCACCGAAAAAAGGGCGATTAATATTCCGTTCAATATTATCGGCATTCTTATAGTTGATAATTTGGCTCCTACAAGTTTCATAATCTCATAATTCTTGAGATTATTTTCTATAACCATTCTGTTAACAACAATTATCATGTATAAAGAAACGAGTATAAAAATTGCAGCAATAGCCAAAAGAATATATTTGATCATGGGTAAATATCTATTCAATTTGGCAAGCAGTAATTTTTCGTATAAAACATCATCGACAATTTCATATTTTTTTAAATTCCGGATCAGATTTAATAGCTCCGCTTCAGTTTGCACTTTATTAAAATTGATTGTGATTGCATCTGGCAAGGGGTTATGATCAATCAGTTCATTAATTGAAATACCCAATGATTTCGAAATCTCGTCTGCAGCCTCTTTCTTGGTAATATATTGTACCTTGTTAATATTCTTTTTGCTTTTTAATTCTTCAATAAATTTATTTATTTCCCTTTTGGGAGCATCGTCTTTCAAAAAAATCCGGATTGAAATATGTTCTGAAATAAATTTATTTATTTTTTCCGTTGAAAAATACAACCCCAGCGAGGTGGTACAAAGAAAAGATGCAATAACCACAGTAATGATAGAAATCAATGTTGCTAACTTTGCTCTTCTTAATGATTTTATTGCTTCAATAATTAAAAACATAATTCTCCTAAAAATTACTTTCGTCAAGCCAGGTTTTTATTCTCCACTTGGAATCTTCTCCTTTTACAAGAGTCAAATTAACTCTTCCGTCTACCAAAATTATATCCGTGGGATTGAATGTAATAGTTAAATCGAAACTTCTAACAATATTTGTTGAATCCGAAGTAATGGAGACTATATTATTCCATCTTAAATCCAAATCCTGTGAATTCCGGAATAATCCTTGAGTAACTCTCATCTCGTCATCTCTTCCCCATGAAATGTCAACCCCTACATCATAATCTCTATAAGTGAATGTAAAATCGGGTGTAATTAATTCGCCGTATATAGTTGTATCCTTAAACGTATATGCGTATAAGAAATTCTGAAAAACTCCATCAACCGTTTTTTGATCCGAGATAAGAGTTCCGCTGGAACCTGTAGAATTATCCAACGCCGGAGCAAAAGGATTTACACACGAAGTAATTATCGCAATGGTAAAAAGTAAAAATATTTTCACACTCGTTTTCATTTAATTAGCAAAATATCCTTTTAACTCTGCCCAACTATGGGAATTATTTTCCTTTATATCCTCCCATTCAGTAATCACCCACTGATTACTCTTATCCAGGTTAATCTTAAATTTTAAATTACCTTTATAGTTGCTCTGCAAATTTTCATTATTAGTGGAGATAACAAGTGAATAATCGAATTGATAATATGCACTATCTCCAAAATTATTTACACCAACTTGATTCAATTGAAGTATGATTGGTGTTTTATCAATAGTTTGAGATATCATATTAATAAAATAATCCCGTTCATTCGCCAAAGTCCAATTCCCCAGTACCGGAAACTGGGAAATATCTTCACCGGAAGCGATAAACTTGAATTCCCTGTCCAACAAAAGAGTATCTACAAAACAGCTCATATAATCGTCAATGAATTTCTCTTTTAATGAGTTTTCCAAATTTTGGAACAGCAAATCCGGTGTGGTTGCCAAGGTTCGTTGACTTCTACCGGTAACGGGATTTTCGGGTTCCCTGGTAGTTAATAAGTCACATCCGGTAACCAACATGAATGATAATATGAGGATTAAATATTTCTTCATTTTCTAAAAATAACAATCAGCCTTTTCGATAAATTCAAATCGAATTTATCGCCCGAATAGCTGCCGAAAACATCAACTGATTTGTATCCGATCATTTCAAAATTTCTTTTGATCTCATCAAAAGAATAGAGACGAACAGATTCAATATATTTTTCAACATTAGCATCTGAAATTAAAGAAATTTCTTTAATTACTCTACCGTTAACAATTTTTCTGGTTTCGATTATTTTTTTCCCGTTAACAACCTTTTCCGATTTATCGACTAAGTTCCGGGAAACATAATTGGAGTTCAAAAAATCGAGTACATAAAATCCATCGGGCGTGAGAAGTTCATAAACTTTTTGGGGAAACAGAAAATTTTCATGGTCTGTGTCAAAATATCCAAAACTGGTAAATAAATTAAAAATGCCGTTAATTCCCTTTTTTATTGCCGGGAATCGAATATCTCCCCGGTAAAACAATAGTCTCTCTTTCTGACCATAGTTTTCCAATGCTTTACGCAATAATGTTTTACTGAGATCGAAAGCAATTACATTAAAACCAAAAGAATTTAATATGTTTGCATGCCTTCCGGCACCACATGCAGCATCAACTACGGTCGATCCGGATGCAAGATTTAATCTCTCAAGAATGAAACTTAAAAATTTCTTTGCTTCATTCTCGTCACGATGGCTATACACATTCAAATAGTCATCGGAAGCAAACCAATCTTTGTACCAGTCACCCATTTATAATTCTATTCTTCCCAGCAATGCTCTGCCAATTGTTGCCTCGTCTGCAAATTCCAAATCGCCTCCAATTGGAAGTCCCCTGGCAATTCTGGAAACCCTAATCCCCATCGGTTTAATTGCTTTAGCTAAATATAACGCCGTAGTCTCCCCCTCGGTATCGGGATTCATAGCAAGCAGAACCTCTTCAATATCATTTGATTTTAATCTGTTCATCAGTTCATCAATTTTAAGCTGATCTTTAGTTATGCCGGAAAGCGGATTTAACACCCCACCGAGGACATGATATAATCCGTTGTATTCATTGGTTTTTTCAATTGCAATAACATCACTGGCTTCTTCCACCACGCAAATAATGGATTGATTTCTTTTGGGATTCTTACAAATATCGCAAACTGGTTCAACAGAAATGTTGAAGCATTTTTCACAAAATCGAATTTTTTCTTTCAATTCGTGAATTGCATTGAGCAAATTATATACCTGCTCTTTATCCGACTTCAATAGATGTATGGCTAATCTGAAGGCAGACTTTTTCCCAATACTCGGAAGTTTGCTCAATTCTTCTATCGCTATTTGAAGAGGTTCTGCTATCTGCATATTAAAATCCCGGAATATTCATTCCCGGAGGCATCATTCCTCTGGTAACTTTACCCAATTCTTCTTCCGCCATCTTTCCGGCAGATTCCAAGGCTTTGTTTACTGCTGCAACAACTAAATCCTCTAACATTTCTTTATCCCCTGAAGATGCGATCTCTTCGTCAATTTCTACAGAAATAAGTTCTTTCTTACCATTTACAGTAGCTTTTACCATTCCTCCGCCACTTTCTTCGGTAACAGTTTTATTAGCCAATTCGGCTTGGGTTTTTTCCATTTCCGCTTGCATTTTCTGAATTTGCTTAAGCATTCCTTGCATACCTTTCATAATTCCTCCAATAAATAAAAAATTAAGTTAAATAATATACTAAATCCTTATTTTTAGTTCTCGATAAAAACTATTTTCAAGAAAAAAATTAAATAAAGTGTTAGATTTGTTGATCATAATTTTGGGAATTTATGTTTACTAAATACGGATATGATACTTTATCCACTGTGTTGGTGATAATATTTCTATTGGTTGTAGGATCGTTTTTCATCAACAACGTATGGCTCAAGTATATATTGATAATTATTGCTGGAATACTTTTAATATTTTCATTGAATTTTTTCCGGGATCCTGATCGCACACCACCGGAAAAGGAAGGTGTTGTGGTTTCACCTGCAGACGGAAAAGTATTAGTGATTAAAGAGGTTGATGAGGAAAAGTTTATTGGCGGGAAAGGAATTCAAGTTTCCGTTTTCATGTCTCCTCTTAATGTTCATGTAAACAGAATTCCGATTTCGGGGAAAGTTAAGTATCTTAACTACGTAAAAGGTAAATTTTTAACAGCTTTCAACGAAAAGGCCGACAGCGAAAATGAACGTTCGGAAATTGGTATTGAGAGTGATTTCGGGAAAGTCTTTTTTACCCAAGTAGCCGGATTTGTGGCAAGAAGAATTATTTACGATCTGAAATTGGAACAAGATGTTGAAATTGGGAAAAGATTTGGAATGATAAAATTCGGTAGCCGCGTTGATGTAATTGTTCCAGCTTCCGCTAAAGTGATGGTCAAAAAAGATGAAACCGTTCGTGCCGGGGAAACAATATTATTCGAGCTAAATAAATGAAAAAATTCAAATTATCTAAGGCTATAATTCCGAATTCCTTCACAGCGGCAAATTTGCTGTGTGGATTTGTATCCATTGTTTTGGCGGATGATAACCAATACCGTTATGCAGCAATTGCAATATTGATTGGTGCCATCTTCGATGCATTGGACGGACTTGTAGCTCGATTGGTCGGTACCAGCAGTGAATTTGGTGTTGAACTCGATTCACTTGCAGATGTTGTTACTTTTGGCGTTGCCCCCGGATTTCTTATTTATCATTCTTTCCTATACCAATTAGGAATTTGGGGAATGTTAGTTGCAGCTTGCCTCCCTATTTTTGGTGCATTCAGATTGGCAAGGTTTAATATTCAAGTTGAGGATCTAAACACTAAAATCGATTTCAGGGGTTTACCAATTCCATCGTCGGCTATAATTATCAGTTCATTAGTATTGGCATTTCATAACGGTAACGGATTCAACGGTTGGATCTCCGATTTTATTATTCCGATTGTGATTATACTTTCTCTATTGATGATTAGTGATGTAAGATACGATACATTACCGAGTTTGAAAAAGAAACCCAGAAAAATAAGTGTATTCTATTTCATCATATTTATTGCATTGGTGTTGATTGGCTCACTTACAATTAACGAAATTCTATTTTACTTTTTCTCGGTGTTTGTATTATTCGGAGTAGCAAGACAAATTTATTACTTTTTATTTCCGTCAAAAATTGAAAACGAAGGATAAGCATGTTTAAGGCAACAGTAATAGTAAAAAGAAGACCGAAAATTTTGGATCCACAAGGAAAAGCAGCCGAACAGGGCGCAAAATTGTTGGGATTCAACAACGTTTCTAAAACCCGCATTGGGAAATACATTGAGTTTTTAGTGAATACCTCCGATAAAGCTGCAGCCGAAAAGGAAGTGGTGGAGTATTGCGAGAAGTTGTTGGCTAATCCAATAATGGAAGATTACGAATATAAATTGGAAGAAGTTTCGAATGATTAAATTTGGTGTTGTTGTCTTTCCGGGAAGTAATTGCGACCACGATGCTTATTATAGCACAAAGAAAATTTTAGGCCAAGATGCAGAATTTTTGTGGCATAAAGATAATAATCTTAAAAATTCAGATGTGATAATTCTACCGGGTGGATTCAGCTACGGAGATTATTTAAGAACCGGTGCAATAGCCAGATTCTCCCCTATTATTGAATCTGTTATCGAATTTGCAGAAAAAGGTGGAATAGTTATCGGGATTTGTAACGGTTTTCAAATTTTGTTGGAATCGGGATTGTTGCCCGGAGTGATGTTAAAAAATAAATCACTACAATTTATATGCGAAGACGTGTATCTAAAAATTGAAGACCGTGATAATATATTTACAAATAAAATAGATAAAGACGTGATAAAGATTCCCATTGCCCACGGCGAAGGGAACTATTTTGCAGAAGATGCTGTTTTGAAAGAGTTGGAACAAAATTCACAAATAGTTTTCAAATACTCTTCGAAAAATGGTGATGTGACGGAAGAATTTAATCCGAATGGCTCGCAAATGAATATTGCCGGAATATTAAATAAAAGAAAAAATGTTTTGGGAATGATGCCACATCCCGAAAGAGCTTGCGATCCCGTTTTGGGTAAAACAGATGGTTCGCTTATATTCAAGTCAGTAATTGATAATTTAATAAATAATTAAGAGGTTAACATGTTTGGTAACTTAGGTGCCCCGGAAATATTACTTATAGTTTTAGCTATTTTGATTCTTTTTGGTGCAAAGAAAATTCCTGAATTAGCCAAAGGCATAGGTAAAGGAATGAAAGAATTCAAAAAAGCAGTAAGAGAAGTTGAAGAAGATATTAAATTGGAAGACAATTCCGATTCGATTAAGGACAGCGACGATAAATAATTCAAATGAGCTATTCCAATCTTCTTGAGAAAAAAGAATTATTAAAAAACGGGAAAATTGACCTCTCGGATAACTTCAATTCTTTTAAGCAATCCATTGAAGCTAAAAAGAATTTGAATGCATTCATCTCTGTTTTCGATTCGCCACCCGGTTTTGATGAAAATGCTTTTACCTCCGCGTTGGATTCATCAAAAATTGCCGGTGCAGTTATATCTGTAAAGGATATACTGGCAATTGAACCGGAGAAAATGACTTGCTGTTCTAAGATTCTTTCCGATTATCAATCGATCTATACGGCTACTGCAGTGCAGAAATTGCTGGAGGCCGGTGTTTTAATAAATGGTAAGACCAATTGCGATGAATTTGCAATGGGGTCTTCGAACGAAAACTCCGCATTTGGAGCAGTTTTGAATCCTCACGATACCGAACGAGTTCCGGGAGGTTCGAGCGGTGGATCCGCCGTTGCAGTAGCTGCCAATCTTTGCGATGCTTCACTTGGTACGGACACAGGTGGATCAATAAGACAACCGGCTGCATTTTGTGGAGTTTATGGACTTAAACCGACATACGGAAGAGTCTCACGTTACGGCCTTACTGCCTTTGCTTCCTCATTCGATTGCATAGGACCATTTACTAAGAATGTAACAGATTCAGCGGCAATTATGGAGGTTATTTCAGGCAAAGATGAAAAAGATTCAACTTCGGCAGATCAACCGGTGCCTGAATACACTGAAATAATGAAGCAAGAGAGAAAATTTAAAATTGCATTGCCGAAGGAATATTTCTCGGATGGACTTGATAACGAAATAAAAGATAGAATATTCTTTCTGGTGGATAAATTGAAAAATGCCGGTCACGAGATTTCTGAGATTTCATTAAAACACACAGAATATTCCATTGCAACATATTATGTACTAACTACTGCCGAAGCTTCATCGAATTTGGCGAGATTCGACGGAGTGAGATTCGGGCACAGAACTTCCGAGGCAAATAATTTGGAAGAACTTTACACAAACAGCAGAGAAGAAGGATTTGGGCCGGAAGTAAAGCGGAGGATTATGCTTGGGACTTATGTCCTTTCTGCTGGATATTATGATGCATATTACAGGAAGGCACAAAAAGTTAGAAGATTAATTCAAAATGATTTTTTGGAAGTATTCCGTGATGTAGATTTATTGATTGCTCCTACAACACCCACCCCACCCTTTAAGATTGGTGAAATGACTTCAGATCCTCTCCAAATGTATTTGAATGACATTTACACAACCAGCGCTAATTTAGCCGGAATTCCCTCTTTAAACATTCCAATTGGTAAAAACAGTCAAGGACTTCCTATCGGCTGCCAAATTATGGGTAACCATTTCGAAGAAGGAAAAATCTTTGACTTAGCCTATCAAATAGAAAATAAAATCACCTTTTAATTTTAAGTCAAACTTTTCTCTTTCACTCCTAATATTCCAATAAAATGAACCAGTGCAACAAATATCAATCCGATAATCATTGGTTCGATTTCAGATAACGTACCGGTAAACCTACCACGTACAAAATACCAAATCAAACTGATAAACGATCCAAACAATGTTTGGTAGAAAGCTAATTTTTTGTCAATCTTATATTTTGGATAATATGAAGATATAATTAAAAACAGCATGCCGGGAATACAAACACTTCCAATGAGATACCATAATTCAATAATTGAACTTATTGAATATGCCATAATTGAGCCTAAAATAGCAGCGAGGGCTAAACCAATACGTGTATTTGCAGCAACTTTGCTTTCATCCCCTTTTAATCTGAAAACAAGATCCCTTCCGAAGGTAGTTGCGGAAATAAAAAGATAACTGTTCAAAGTACTGATTATTGTAGCAAATAGAGCCGCATAAAAAAGTCCTTTAAGCCCGGGACTCAAAACTTTCTCTGCCAAAAGCGGAAATGCAAAAACAGGATTAGTTAAATCAGGCATTAATGCCTTGGAGAATAACCCGGTTGATGTTGTGAGAAAATCAAATAGCATCCAAAAGAATACTGAAATAATTATCCCTTTTTTGGCAATGGATGGGGATTTGGCAGCATAACTTCTCTGATGAAATCCCGGATCGGTAAATGTCCACAAAGCTATAAAGAACCAAACTAAAATGTAAGCCGGAGA
>CAZULK010000110.1:0-5739 GCA_964621225.1 uncultured Melioribacteraceae bacterium
CATATACATGTATACATATCCATTTATTATTATTTCATTCATTAGCAAATGTTGTAGAAATAAAAAATACGAAACTATCCATTTTGTTATTGGAATTTAAATCAACAAATAATATTTTTTAGACATGTTTAAACAAATATGAGAAGATTATGAGGGTTCTCATAGTAGATGATGATAGATACAATAGAGATTTATTGTCACATATTTTAGCTAAGAATAATATCGAGCATATCGAAGCTGAAAATGGTAAGCAAGCGTTAGAACTATTAAAGAATGAAGAGAAATTTGACGCTGTTATTTCTGACATTTTAATGCCGGAAATGGATGGGTTCCAACTAACAATTAATCTAAAAGAAAATAAAAAGTTAAAACACCTACCGATAATATTATATTCCTCTACATATAAAGAAGATGAAGATAAGAATTTTGCCATAAAATTAGGCGTAGATTCCTTTTTAGTTAAACCGGCTCCAGCAGACGAGTTAATCTCTACATTGAATGACGTTGTCGGGAAAAAAGGCGCTAGGAAATTAGGGAGAATAAAGTCCGACGAATCGTATAAATTATATAGCACCCGACTAATAAAAAAACTTGAAAGAAAACTTGTTGAACTCGAAGAAGCTTCCAAAAGGGAAGCCGAATTGTCTTCGGAAGCAGCAAAAAACTTAATTAAATACAGAGCTATTTTCGATAACGCTAATGATGCGTTGATTATTACCAACAGTCAGGTAATTATTGAATGTAATACTCAAGCAAGTCAACTTTTCGGTTTGGATAAAATGGAATTGATTGGAAAGTCCTTCTGGTTACTTTCTTCAGAATATCAATTAGACGGTAAATCGAGTATTATCACTTGGAAAGAAAAATTAAATGAAGTGCATAGAAAGAAAAACCTTGTGTTTGAATGGACCGTTCGAAATTCCGAAGGAAATTTAATAGATGTTGAAATAGGACTAAGTTCATTTTTACTTAACGATGAAACACATTACTTATTGGTATTGAGAGACTTGACAGAAAGAAAGCAACATGCATTTGAATTGAGGAAAGCATACAGAGAAATTAGCAAACTGAAAGAAAAGTTAGAAAATGAAAATATCTATTTGAAGAGTGAATTAAAACAAGTATTTAATTTCGAAAACATTTTAACTAATAATGAAAAGTTTAAAGAAACTCTAGAAATGATCGGAAATGTTTCTCTTTCCGATTCAACAGTTCTTATATTAGGTGAAACCGGTACCGGGAAAGAATTGATCGCCAGGGCAATTCATCAACTGAGCAAAAGAAATAAAGCTCCATTAATAAAAATCAATTGTGCCGCTATTCCGCCAACGTTGATAGAAAGTGAATTATTCGGACATGAAAAAGGAGCATTCACCGGAGCGATTCAAAGAAAGATTGGTAGATTCGAAATGGCAAACGGTGGCACATTATTTTTAGATGAAATAGGGGACTTACCCTTTGACCTTCAAACAAAATTATTGCGTGTGCTGCAAGAAGGTGAATTTGAACGGGTGGGCGGACGCGAAAGTATTAAAGTTGATGTACGAATAATTGCAGCTACAAATAGAGACCTATCCGAAATGATCAATAAAGGTGAATTCCGGCAGGATCTGTTTTACAGGCTGAATGTTTTCCCGGTGCATGTTCCGCCACTAAGGGATAGAAAAGACGACATTCCTTTATTGGTAGAACATTTCGTAGAGGTTTATTCTAAGAAAATGAATAAATCCATTAAGAAAATTTCCAAAAATACATTGAATAAATTAATGGCTTATAATTGGCCGGGAAATATCAGAGAATTGGAAAACATAATTGAACGCGCGGTGGTTATTTCCACCGGAGATAAACTTGTAATTGGAGATTGGTTGGAGGAAACCACCGATGTAAAACCCAAAGGATTTGTTTCACTGGATCAATACGAAAAAGATTACATTGAGAAAGTATTAGCACATACAAAAGGAAAAATAAGCGGAAAGGGAGGAGCAGCCGAAATTTTAGGTATGAAACCCACCACACTCCAATCCAGAATGATTAAGTTGGGAATCAAACGTTGACGAATAATCGTTAATTGACGATATATCGTCAATATTATGCCCGAGCCATACAGCACTTCTACAACAAACCAGTTGTAACTTATTTATTTACAATAGTTTACAATTATGTCATTCTACTTTAGGATTTGGCACAATAAATGCATTTATTAAAGCAGATGTTAAACAATAATATGACGCATATGGAGAAAGCAATGAAAACATATAATTATAAAGATTTTAAGAATATAGAAGTTGGTAACGATGCCATGATTATGGTTTATATTAAATGGAGTGGAACATCCCAGTTAATGAAACCGATCGTTGAAAATATAGCCTCGAAGTACTACGAAAAAATGCATTTTTATGCTGTCGAAGTTACGGATCCTACGGATATCATAATTACAGATTTAAGAATCCATTTTTTCCCTACATTCTTATTCAGGAAAGAAGGGGAGTTAGTCTCCCTCTTGAGCGGAACATTTTCCGGAGAAGATATTGAAGAGAAAGTAAAAGATTTCGTAGATACACTCAAATAAGACCTCCCTCGTTGCAGTTAATTATTCCCCATGATAGTTTGCAGCTTCGGCTGCAAACTTTTTTATTATATAGGAAATGGTTGTAAATATTAAATATTACCCTATTTTTTTATATCTTTGCGTAATTATATTTGGGGTTAACAGTATCAAATGACCGTAGAAGAATTACGGCAAAATAAATTGGAATTATTAGGTAAACTTGTAGCCGGATTCGGTCATGAAATCCGGAATCCTCTTTCTGCAATCCGTTTGAATCTTGACTATATGAATATGTTTAGTGATGAGCTTGAGCCCGACATTATTGATGCAATCAACTCCAGCAAAGAAGCTTTAATGAGAATTGAATCTCTCACTGAAACGATTCTTAATTTTACAAGAAATAAAGAGACGGAAGATGAAATCCCACTCGAAAGAATTGTAAGTGATGCTATTGAACTCAGTTCAATAAAAGCCCGGAGTAAAGAAGTTACCATTCATAATAATTTGGATCAAAAATCAGCTCTATTTTTAATTAAACCAAGTAAATTATTGCAAATACTTCTCAACCTCATCAGCAATGCGATTGATGCATGCGAAGAAAATGGAAAAATTGAAATCGCTTCTGTTTATGATGATGTGGCTGAAACTATATATTTAACGGTTGAAGATACAGGTTGTGGTATCCCGATTGACGATGTTGAAAAAATATTCGATGAATTTTACACAACAAAAAACGGTGGCACCGGTTTGGGACTTTATGTCTGCAAATGTTTGGCTGAAGAATTAAATGCAAATCTAAGTGTTGAAAGCCAAGAAGGTGTCGGTTCTAAATTTATATTACAGTTTTCCGGAGGAAAGTAGTTTTGGATTACAAAATATTGATAATCGACGACGACGATCTGCTCAGAAGAGCGCTCAAAAAAGCTATCGTTAAATTAGGTTATGAAGCGGAAGTTTGTGCCGAAGGGGAAAAGGCTATTGCAGCCATAGAAGATTACAAAGCCGATATCGTTTTATTGGATATTTATCTTAAAACTACAAACGGTATTGAAGTTCTTAAGAATATTAAATTGAAATTTCCGGATCTGCATGTAATTATGATAACGGGATATGCGGATGTTAATTTGGCCGTAAAGGCAATGAAAATCGGTGCATACGATTTCTTACTGAAACCTTTGGATATGTCTCAACTGCAAATGGTATTCAAAAAGATTGCAGAGAATTTACAGCTTAAACAAGAAGTTTATAGATTAAGAGCAGCAGCCGAACAGGAACAAATTCTTCCCGACTTTTTTGGCAAGAACAAAAATATCCAAAAGTTAGTAAGAGACATTCAAAAAATCGCCAAAAGCGACAGCACCATTTTGCTGGAAGGGGAAAGCGGAACCGGAAAAGAGGAATTTGCAAAATTTATTCATCAGTCCAGCACAAGGGCATCCAATAATTTTATTAGAATAAATTGCGGTTCTATACCCCGTGAATTGGCAGAGAGCGAATTGTTTGGGCACGAAAAAGGAGCATTCACCGGTGCAGCTCAAAAAACCAAATTAGGTAAATTCGAACTTGCGGATAAAGGCACTCTATTATTGGATGAAATCGGTGAACTTTCTTTAGACCTACAAGTAAAACTCTTAAGAGTATTGCAGGAAAAAAAATTCTACAGAGTTGGTGGTGAGAAAGAAATTTCCGTCGATGTTAGAGTTGTCGCCGCAACAAATAAAAGCTTGGAAGAAGAAGTAAGGAAAGGTAATTTCAGAGAAGACCTTTATTACAGATTAAATGTAGCAAAATTTGTTATCCCTCCTCTTAGGGAAAGAGTGGATGATATTCCGGTTCTGGTTTATTCTTTCTTGAATGAATTTTCTCAAAAATTCGATAGAAGAGTACACAATATTGATAAGGAAGCTATAACCGCTCTACAGACTTATCCTTGGAAAGGGAATATAAGGGAATTGCGTAACGTAATTGAAAGAGCCGTATTATTGATGGATGAGGATGAAGAAACTCTCAAAGTTCACAATTTGAATTTGGGTAATACCGCAGAAATTCATCAAGCAACGGGTGATTATCAACTTAAAATTCCGAAAAGCGGAATTAAAATTGACGTTGTTTTAAAAGATCTTATTCTCAAGACTTTAGACATCACTAAGGGCAATCAACTGCAAGCAGCAAGAATTCTTGGACTTTCCCGCTCCAAATTAAGATACAGAATGGAACAACTCGGTATTGAAGTAACGAAGTCCATTAGCTGATTGGTGATCCTCAATGCAAACCCGGGTGAAGAATAAAACTGGAGATAAGTTTAAAGAAGCCCTTTACGGTTTCTTCAAAACTATTGAATCGACCGGTGGTGATTTTTCACTCGAATTCACAATTCAAAAACCAGAGAAACATCCTTTCTTATTTCTACGGAAAGAAGAAAGAAAATTCGGATATGTTTTAATTAATGGTACTCTTCCGGATAGAAATATTCTTGCAAGCATTCAATCCGGCTTAGATAAATTAGTTGAAAAATTCGATATTCAATATTATTATGAAAAGCCGAAGCATATTTTATCTTTCACTGATGCAATCGAGGATTCACCGATTCCGCATTGTCTGTTGGATGAAAACGATTATATTATAATTGCAAACAGGGCATTCAAGAATACATTCCAATTATTTGAGGATACTGAGCCCTTTGAATTTAAAAATCTATTCTATTTCGGGGCTTCCTATAATAATTTTTCCAAGCTAATGAGGAAACATTCGAATCATCGAATAAAGGAAGCTATAAGCGTTAATGAAGCGACTTCTTTTTTTGGTGAAATCTCATCCGTTCATTTTTCCGGATATGCCTTTCCAACTTATTTGATTAGCATCTATGACATGACTAATCTAAAAAAGAGTCAAGAAGAGTTGAGCGAAAAGGAGAGTCAATTCCGTAGTTTGGTCGAACAATCCATTACGGGAATTTTTATTATTCAGAACGAGATAATTCGTTATGCCAATCCATATTTTTGCAGCTTGTTCGGTTATGCGGAAAATGAAATAATCGGTATAAATTTTTTGGAGTTGATTCATCCTGATAGTAGAAATATAGTTGCCGATAGACTGAGAAAAGGAGAGGCAATAAATTTTGACAAAAATTTCACATATAAACTTCATGGTATTTCCCGCAGCGGGAATAAATTATTTTTACAAGTTAACGC
>CAZULK010000110.1:5839-8969 GCA_964621225.1 uncultured Melioribacteraceae bacterium
ACACGCTTTATAACTTTGGTGAGGGATCATTACCAAAGAAACATTGGTGCTTTCTTCATTATTATGGATGACATATCCGAAGAAAGGGATGAACTGGAAGCTGTATGGAGAGATTTCAGCAACCATCTGTCCGAAAAAATTTCGAATTTCCAACTGTTACAAGACCTTCGAACGGCAAATAAACATTATATTGAGTCTAAACAGCGACTCATGGACTTTCTTTTAAAAACTAAAGAAGGAATTTGCCAGATTAGATTCAAGAATCAGATAAGTCTGGAAAAATCTAATAAATTTATTGTAGATCAAATTCTGAAAACCGGAATAATTGATGAAGCAAATCCCGCATTTGCGGCGCAATTGAACAGGTCTCATAAAAGTGAATTTATTGGCTATACCATTGAACAAGCCTTTGTGAATTATGAAAAAATAAAGGATTTAATTGAGCAATTTGTTCAAAATGGTTTCAAGCTCCAGGATGCACTTTATACTCAAGAAATTGATGATAAAGTTCGTATATTCAACATAACCATAATCGATACCATCACCGAAGGGAAATTGGATTCCATTTGGTTAATGCAAACCGATATTACCGAGATACATACAATCAATAATATCAGTTCAAAAATAATGTCAGAATTCAATTCGGTGCGATCGATTGAATTCATAAAAAATATTATTGATTTTACCAGGAAACAATTACAAGAAGATTATATTCTGGTAGGGGAATATTTTAAAGAGAAGAATATACTTAAACCACTTGCTTTTTTTGATGAGTCCGGTGAGATAAAAACAAATGATTTTAAAATTGAAAACACTCCCTTCCAGGCCGCAATTGAATCGACTACTTATAGCAGTCATAATTTAAAAGACAAGTATAGCAAAGCGCATTTAATCAGCGAATATGGAATTAACGAAATTCTGACAGTTACACTTCAAAATTCGGATAATGAAATTTACGGTATAATCGCAATTATGTCGAAAAACCGTCTCTACAATTCGAATTTGTCGAACACTGTTCTAAATTTAATAAGTACAAGAATATCAAGCGAATTGCAGAGGATGGAATATGAAAATGCTTTAACGAGAAGTAGAAATGACATGAAGATTATATTGGATTCTGCTCTTAAAGCATTTGTTTATATCGGTAATGATTATACGGTAAAAGCATTTAATAAACCTGCAATCTCTTTATTCGCTAATTTCTTCGGTATAAATTTAAAGAAAGGTATGAATTATGCCGATCTCTACTTTGAGAGGGATTTTGCGAGTTTCAAGAGAAATTTCTACTCCACAATCGAAAGTGGAGGAAAAATGGATTTGGAATTCGAACGGCGTGATAAATTGAATAATCTTCAAAATATTTCAATTACATATGAACCGGCAAAAGACGAAAACGGTAAATATTCCGGGGTTATTTGCAGTTATGAGATTGTTACTCAGCAAGTAAAAACTCAAGCAAAATTAGCTGAAGAAAGTAGATTCAACACCATATTAATGGAAAATACTTTTGACGCTATACACGTATTCGATTTCGATGGGAAAATAATTAAGGTTAATAAAGCATTTTCTGAATTAATCGGATATGAAGCTAATGATATAATCGGCAAGAATCTGAAAAAGTTCTGTCCTGCATTTAAGGGCATCGAAAATGAAAATCAGATAATGCCCGACGGTCAATACTTTAATGCAACTTACATATCGAATAGCGGTCAACCCGTTACTCTGGAACTTACCGAACAAATAGTTTTATTGGGTGAGGAAAAATATATCCTCCGTTCCGGAAGAGACATTACTGAAAAATTACTTCAATTAAATGAAATTAAGAAACTATCTATCGGAATCGAACAATCGCCGGCAAGCATCATAATTACCGATCTGGAAGGAAATATAGTGTACGTCAATAATAAATTTACCGAGGTTACAGGTTGGCATAAAGAATTAGTAATCGGAAAACATGTTAGACTTCTGAAGTCGGGTCTGATGGATCAAAGTGTATATAAAGAACTGTGGGGAACCATACTCGACGGACGGACTTGGACCGGTGAATTTTGCAATAAGAAAAGAAATGGTGAAATATTCTGGGAATTAGCTTCCATATCTCCGATTTTTAATACTAATGGAGAGATTGTTAATTTCATTGCCGTGAAGGAAGATATTACCGAAAGTAAAAAGATAAGGATTGAGCTGGAAGAGAGTGAAAAGAAACTAAATGAATTGCTCAAATCTCAAGCCGAACAGTTGAGATTGGCCGAGGACAATTTTAAATGGATTGCTGAAAAATCCAAGGATATGATTATTCAACTTGGTCCTTATTCAACTGTATTATATGTAAATTCCAATAGTAATAATCTTTTCGACTTTAAAATAACCGATTATATTTCTAAAAATTGGAACGATATTCCATTTTCCGAAGAAACCAGAACGGAATTGAACAAGTTATTGGATGAATCCAGGAATTCTTTGTCGAGTGTTAGGGGAAGAATTAAAACAAGAAAAAATCTTTACCTGGACATTACCGTAGAAACGGAAAGGAAAGAAGACTCCAATACAATTATCTCACAAATTCTCTACGGTCACGAAGTCACGGAACATATCAAGGAAAGAGAAATTGCCACAATGAAATTCGAAAGGGAAAAAGAATTAAATAAAATACGTGCTGAAATATTTTCTATGGCATCCCACGATTTTAAAACTCCGTTTCAAGTCATTCTTTCTGCCAGTGAATTTATTGAGATGTACAACACAAAAGTACCCCAAGAAGATTTGATCTCCTCTGCAAAAGAAATTCAGAGCGCGATTAATGAATGTACCGACATGTTAGACGACGTTAAAATTGCATACAGCAACGAGGAAAATTTTAATCCTTCATCAAAGAAGGAAATGGATATTGAAAGTGAAATTGAAGAGATAATCAATTCACTTACTTTACTCGATAAACAAAATCATATAATTGAATTTAAAAATTCTTGTTCCGTTAAGCATATCCTAGCAAATAAAACAATGTTCAGGCGGGCAATAACAAATATCCTTAACAATGCGATTAAATATTCAAAGCCCCATAGTATCATTAAATGCGATCTTAGCGACAACTCGCAATGGGTGAGAATTGTTATTTCCGATTCCGGTATTG
>CAZULK010000111.1:0-8871 GCA_964621225.1 uncultured Melioribacteraceae bacterium
TATGGTAAAGAGATGTTCAAGGCAATGAAATCTTGCAAGATATTGATCAATATTCACAAAGGTTTCGGGCAAGGTGTGGAAGCATCGGGTGAGGGATTAAATCTAAGAGTGATGGAAGCCGCCGCTGCAGGATGTTTTCAATTAACAAATTATCAATCGGATATCCCGAACAGATTTATTCCGGATAAGGAAATCGTTCTATTCCGGGACTTTGAGGAATTGATTGAGAAGATAGAATTTTATCTAAACAATGATGAAAAACGAAAAATGATAGCATCTGCTGCAAGGAAAAGAGTGGTAAAAGACCATACTTTGAGATTAAGAATGAAACAATTATTTGAAATTATTAACAAAGAGAAGAATGGATAAAGAAAATAAAATATTGATATTGGATTTTGGTTCTCAATATACTCAGTTGATTGCCAGAAGAATAAGGGAAGCCAAAGTATATTCTGAAATACATCCCCACAATTTTCCCATCGAAAAAATTAAGGAGATGAATCCGAAAGGGATAATACTTTCAGGTGGACCTTTGAGTGTTTATGACGAAGACGTTCCCAGTGTTGACGTTGAACTTTTTGAACTGAATACGCCGGTGTTAGGAATTTGCTACGGAATGCAGCTTATTACAAAGTTGTTGGGAGGTAAAGTTGAACCTGCCAAAAGCAGGGAATATGGTAAAGCTAATTTACTCATAAGGGAATATTCCGATTTATTGAACAATGTCCGGAATGATTCCATTGTTTGGATGAGTCACGGTGACCTGATTACGTCATTACCTGCGGGATTTACGGTTAGTGCCGCTACTGCGGAAGCCCCCATTGCCGCAATGACAAATAAAGTTAAAAAAATATTCGGAGTACAGTTCCATCCCGAGGTTGTTCACACTCAAGACGGGACAAAAATTTTAAATAACTTCCTTTTTGATATTTGCGATTGCACTCCGGATTGGACTCCTGAGAATTTTATTTCCTCCGCTGTGGAGAATATTAAAAAAACATTGAATGGTAAAAAAGCCATTTGTGCTTTATCCGGCGGTGTGGATTCTTCCGTAGCTGCAGTATTGGTGGATAAAGCAATTGGCGGGGATCTTTATTGCATTCACGTGGACAACGGTTTGATGCGAAAAGATGAGAGCAAAAACATCATAGAAATGTTCCGTAACAATTACAACCTGAATCTTATTCATGTAGATGCTACTGAATTATTTTTGTCAAGATTAAAAGGAGTAATTGACCCCGAACAAAAAAGAAAAATCATCGGTAATACTTTTATAGAAGTTTTTGAAGCAGAAGCGAAAAAAATTGAAGGAGCAGAATTTTTAATTCAAGGAACTCTTTATCCCGATGTGATTGAATCGGTCCCGGTAAAAGGGCAATCTGTTACAATTAAAACGCACCACAACGTGGGCGGCCTGCCGGAGAAAATGAATCTGAAATTGCTTGAACCATTTAGGGAATTGTTTAAAGATGAGGTAAGGGCGATCGGTAGGGAACTCGGATTGCCTGAAGACTTTATACGAAGACATCCTTTCCCGGGACCCGGATTAGCCGTACGTGTTCTTGGGGAAATTACGAAAGAAAGATTGGATATTCTACGTGATGCGGATGAAATATTCATAAATGAAATTAAACGGTTCGGAATTTATGATGATATCTGGCAGGCATTTTCTGTTCTTCTGCCGGTGCAATCCGTTGGTGTGATGGGAGATTTTAGAACCTACGAGAATGTACTGGCTCTTCGCGCAGTAACTTCAACAGACGGAATGACTGCAGATTGGTACAGATTCGATCACGAAGTATTGGAATCCGTTTCAAATAAAATTATTAGAAATGTTCGCGGCGTAAACCGTGTTGTTTACGATATCAGTTCCAAACCACCTTCCACTATTGAATGGGAATGATAAATGAAAGAATTTGAAGAAAAAATAAAATTGGCCGAATCTTTCGAGTCGGAGAAAAAATTTCTGCATGCGTTACAGATCTATCAATCTTTAGCCCTTAATGAAGATTACAGATCCGTAGCTCAAATTAAATTAGCTGCACTTTATGAGAAGATGGGGCAAATCGAAAAGTCCTATTCATCATTGAACAAATACCTCGACGCCCACCCTGGTGACCAAAGAGTTCGTAAGTTTTTTATTCAATTTTTGATTAAAAATGGTGAATACGGGAAAGCAGTTGAGGAAGCCAATTACTTCGATCTTGAAAAAGAACCAATGATATATATGCTTGTCGGTTTGGCATATTATTACATGGACGATTTTAAGATGGCACTTTTGAACTTCAACAACTACATCGATTCTTCAGAAAATGAACTTCTTAGCGAAGCATATTTCTATATCGGTAGTTGCTATCTTAAAACCGGGGATTACGACAAGGCAATGGTTTTTATTAAAAAATCGGAAGCAATTTATAGCTTAAATCCCGAATTGCATCTGGTTAAAGGAATGATCTATTTCCACAAAAAGATGCTCTACCATAGTTTGGATGCTATTCAAAAAGCCGAAGCACTTGATCATCAGAGTACTCTAATAAAAGAGTGGAAAAGCAGAATTCTTCTTGAACTGGGAGAACTGGAAAAAGCTGAAGATTCCTTGAAAGATTTGTTGGAAAAAGATAAATTGAAATCCGATAATTATTCTTTACTCGGGATAATCTATTTGAAACAAGGGAATGCTAACGAAGCGGTAAAGTGTTTCAAAAATGCATTGAGTCTTAATCCCGAAGATGAAACGGCTTTGCAAGGATTAGCCGAATGCAAAGATGTGAGTGAAGAGATAAATAAAAATTAAAATTGAAAGTAAAGGAACTTCCCCCGGATGACAGACCCAGGGAAAAACTGCTTTTAAGGGGTCCGCAAAGTCTTAGTAACGCTGAACTCATAGCGATTCTATTAAGAACCGGTACAAAAGGGAAATCAGTTGTAACGCTTGCCCAGGAGATAATAGGGAAATACAAAACCCTTTCGGAATTTGCTTCCAAGTCCGTCGCGGAAATGACTAAAATATTGGGAGTGGGAAAAGATAAGGCGGCAACTTTAGCTGCCGCTTTCGAAATAGCACGCAGGGTATCCCAGGACGAAAAATTTTCAATCGGTAATAAAATTACCTCTCCCGAAGATATTGCAAATATTTTTATTCCTCTATTACGAGATGAAGTAAAGGAAAAATTCATTGTTGTTTGCTTGAGCAGTAGCAATAAAGTAACCAAATACGAAGTTATCTCCGTCGGAAATTTGAATTCATCAATTGTTCACCCACGTGAGGTATTTAAAGTTGCTGTGGATAATTTAGCCGCAAGCATTATATTGATTCACAATCATCCGAGCGGGAATATTCAGCCGAGTAAGGAAGATATTACCATTACCAAAAAACTAGTGGAAGCAGGGGAGATATTCGATATAAAAGTGCTGGATCATTTGATAATAAGTGGGAACAAATTCTTAAGCTTTGTTGAAAAAAGGTTAATTTAGTAACATTTTGTTCAAAAAATATATTATATTTGGTAGGATGAGTTAAACTTAATTAAATAACTTAAATATAGGAGGAATTCTATGAATTTAGTCAAAAGATCGCTCTCCGGTTTATTAGCAATTGCTTTAATAGCCGGAATGTTCAGTTTTACTGGATGCAGCGGTGTTAGTGAAGAACAAATGGCACAGCTTGAAGCCTTAAGAGCTGAGGTTAAATCTCTTGAAAAAGAAGTTAACTCTTTGCAGAGCGAAAAAACCAAACTCGAAAGAGAAATTGCAGAGAAGAATGCAAAATTGGATCAATGCAACAGAACAAAAGCTCAAACCAAAGAAAATCTTCAAAAAATTAACAAGTAAAGTTTAAAAATCAGGAGGTATTATAAATGAAATTACTCAGAACTTTAATGGCTTTGGCTATGCTGATGGTTATTTCCTCTGCAGTATTTGCGCAGGAAAAAGAAATGACCGAAGAAGAATGGCAAGCTGAAATTAATCGCTTGACTGAAAAGAAAGCAGACCTAACTTCCCAGTTGAATGCATTACAAAGTGAAGTTAATAACTTAAAAAACACAAATGCAAGTTTACAATCCTACGACGATTGTATGAAAGAATTGAACGAAATGGTTGGTGCTTCTGATGCAGACATCGACAATTTCAGAGCTCAACTTCACAAGTTGAGAGCACAAATTGCCCGTAAAGAATCACCGAAAGAAGACAGACAAGCTGCTTTGGATGCTTTGAAATCCAATCCTATCAGTGCTTTACCCGAATTCTTCGATCAGGTTCACAACATGCTTCAAAAACAATTGGATGCATGGGTAGAAAAACCAAAAGAAATTCTTTACACCGTTGTTCGTGGCGATCACTTATGGGGAATTGCTAAAAAGAAAGAACATTACGGAAACCCATTCGTATGGCCTAAAATCTATAATACAAACAGAGACCAGATCAAGAATCCTGATCTGATCTATCCAAAACAAGTATTCAAGATTCCTAATCTTACAGAAGAAGAAAAAGCCAAATACGATAAAATCTTAAGTAATTACAAACCTGCTCCAAAGGAAAGATAAAATTATCGTCAAACGAAAAATTACCCTTCCGGTTTTGCCGGAAGGGTTTTTTATTAAACGACCATGAGTAAACTTACATTCGGTATAGAAGGAATTAATCAACTCGACCTACTGGGCTATCAGGATAAAAATTTATCACCTCTTGAAAATCGATTCGGGGTTAAGATAACCGTCCGCGGAGATAATATAATTCTTAACGGGGAAGAAAAGGAAGTCTCCATTGTAGAGAAAATTTTGAAGGAGATGATATATGTCCTTTCCACCTCCGGTAAACTATCCAGCGACGACGTTGAAACCATTATCGAACTTGAAATTCAAGGTAAAAAATTGGTAGGGGAAGAGGATTTTGATGATATAATTCTCTATACCAAATCGGGTGTTATAAAAGCCAAAACCCCGATGCAACAAAACTATGTGGAAACAATCAGGAAAAATGATATCTGTTTTGCCATAGGACCTGCAGGTACCGGGAAAACCTATCTGGCTGTAGCATTCGCAGTTTCCGCACTTAAACGCGGATTGGTTAAAAAGATAATTCTTGCTCGTCCCGCCGTAGAAGCAGGAGAAAGCCTGGGCTTCCTACCGGGAGATTTTAGGGAGAAAGTTGATCCTTACTTAAGACCTCTTTACGATGCACTTCAGGATATGTTACCTCCGGATCAGTTGAGAAGTTACATTGAAAAGGAAATTGTTGAGATTGTTCCGCTGGCTTATATGCGAGGTAGAACATTGAACAATGCTTATGTTATTCTCGATGAGGCACAAAACTCAACTTCGCTGCAGATGAAAATGTTCTTAACCAGATTGGGACCTAATTCAAAGGCTATTATCACAGGGGACATCACTCAAATAGACTTGCCAACCAAGAGCGCAAGCGGATTGGTTCAAGTAAAAGAAATATTGAAGAATGTTGACGGAGTGGGATTCACATATTTCAAAAAAGAGGATGTTGTACGCCACAAACTTGTAAAAGATATAATTGACGCATACGAAAGATTCAATAACGGAGACAAGAAAGAATAGTTTACTTTTCCTTTTTGCTTTCTTCCCAAAGTCTGTCCATTTCTTCCAAATTAGAATCGATTACGCTTTTGCCTTCTTCTCTGAGCTTACGCTCAATATACATAAACCTTTTTACAAATTTATCGTTCGTTCTTCGCAAAGCATTTTCGGGATTTACATCTATGAATCTTGCATAATTTACCAAAGAAAATAGCAGGTCGCCGAATTCCTCTTCCAGTTTTTCTTTATCGTTTGATTTACCGGCATGTTTCAATTCTTCAATTTCTTCTTGAATTTTATCCCATACAGGTTCCTTGCTGTCCCAGTCGAAGCCGACCTTGGAGGCTTTTTCCTGCATTCTGTATGCTCTGTATAATTGTGGAAGATTTTTGGGAACGCCTTCCAAAACCGAATCCCGACCTTCTTCCATTTTAATTGTTTCCCAATTCTTCGCTACAGCATCTGCTCCATCCACTTGTTCATCACCGAATATGTGGGGATGACGCCGGATTAACTTCTCGGAAATGCCTTCAATGACTTCATCTATATTAAATTTATTGTTCTCATCGGCGATCACTGAATGAAATACTATGTGCAGCAACAAATCACCCAATTCTCCCTTTAAAGAATCGAAATCCTTCTCATCTATTGCTTCTATTACTTCGTATGCTTCTTCCAAAGTATTGGCTTTAAGCGAATCGTGAGTTTGTTTTTTATCCCATGGACATTCTTTTCTCAACTTGTACATAATGTCCATTAAATTTTCAAATTTCTTACCCGGCATAATTCCTCGTAATTTTTGAATGTCAAAAATAGAAGTATAATTGGTTAAATCAAAAGATTTGTAAGAATTCATCTCATTCAATAAATTTCGGGATATATTTAAGAATTTGGAGATGAATATGATTGAAGAAAGATTAAATGCAATGGGAATCGAAATACCGGAAGCGCCTAAACCTTTAGCTGCATACATACCTGCTTTGAGAACAGGAAACTTGGTAATGACTGCGGGGCAACTTCCGATGAAAGAAGGTAAATTGATGGGGGAAGGAAAATTGGGGAGTGATTTTTCGATTGACCAAGGTAAAGAATTTGCAAAACAATGTGCGATTAATTGCCTAAGTGTAATAAAGGGTGAAATCAAAAATTTGGATAAGATTAAACGAATAGTAAAGCTGACTGTTTTTGTAAATTCTGCCGATGGTTTTACCGCCCAACCACAAGTTGCCAACGGTGCAAGTGAATTTATGGTTGAATTATTCGGAGATAACGGTAAGCATGTCCGTAGCGCAGTGGGAGTGAATGAATTACCGATAAACGCTCCCGTGGAATTGGAAATGATTGTTGAAGTTGCCGAATAAATTGATTAGTTTGCAACAAATATCTTATTTCGTTTGTTGAAAGAAGAAAAAAAAGAGAAAATGAAAAAATTTATATTCATATTGATATTATTGACGGGCATTGTTTCCAATGCTCAGTTTAAAGATGATTCGAATACCAAGATTGATTTACGTAGCAGGATGATTAAATCCCCTACTTCAAGTTTTGTACTTGGGTTCATTAACCCGAATAATCTAACCATGAATCATTCATTCTCAATGAGTTATTCTTCTTTCGGAGGTAACGGAATTGCTTTGGGTGTGTACACAAACAGTTTATTCTACAAGATAAATGATAAAGCAAATTTTATATTGGAAACGAGTATTGTTAACTCTCCATACTCAACATTTGGCAACGCTTCTCAATCGCTAAACGGAATTTACATTAGTCGTGCGGAACTGAATTACAAAATTAGCAAGAACTCTTCGTTCTCAATTCAATTCAGCAACGATCCTACACGTGCATACGATCCTTACTATGGTTCATATTATAACGACCCATGGTATAATAATTTGCTGAACAGAGGAAACGATTCGGAGAAATAGTCCCGTAATTTTTGTAATTTTCGTAACCGGATTCGTCCGGTTATTTTTTTATTTAAACCGAAGAAAAATTGGCTAAAAAGTTAAATTCAAATAGTGAATTAAATAATCCATTGATCAATTTGTTTCTGAACGTGGCGATTTTCGTTCTCGGAATGGTCATTGTTTATATGGCTTATTCCATATTCATTAAACTTCATAAGGTAGAAAAGCCAGTAATTGATAATGGATTCAGCGGCGTGCCTTCGGAAATAATTCAAGCAGAAGTGTTGAACGGATGCGGTATGAGCGGATTGGCAGATAGATTCACAGATTATTTGAGAAACCAAAACGTTGATGTCGTAAATTCGGGTAATTATTTCACCTTCGATGTGAAAGAAACTTTGGTGATAGACAGAATCGGGAACAGAGCCAATGCAGAAAAAATAGCTTCGTTATTAGGAGTGAAAAAGAAGAACGTTATTCAGCAGATTAACGAAGAATATTTTTTGGACGTTTCGGTAGTGATAGGAAAAGATTATTTTAAATTAAAACCAATGGAATAGATTAAATGGATTCATTAGAATTTGCAAAAGAAATAAGTGATATCATCCTTTCGAAAAAGGGATATGACATTAAAATATTAAATTTAATCGAGTTGACGTCAGTAGCAGATTATTTCGTGATTTGCTCGGCTGATTCCGATGTGCAAGTACGGGCAATTGCAGATGAAATAGATAAATTATTGAGTAAACGCGGAATTAAATGCTACCACAAAGAAGGAGAGAGAGCATTAAATTGGGTTCTTCTCGATTATTTTGACGTAGTTGTGCATATATTCAGAAAAGACGTAAGAGATTATTATAATCTCGAAAAACTGTGGGGTGATGCTGAAGTAATAGAAATTAACGATGAAGAAGGAGTTGATACGAAGTGAAACAATATTTAAAATCGATTTTTGAAAATTTAGCAGAAACTGAAAGTTACCTTAATGAAATAGAATTAAATTTTACCGTGCCCGCTCAAAAGGATCACGGAGATTACTCGACGAATGCGGCTTTATTGTTGACTAAAAAATTAAAGAAGAATCCGAGGGAAATTGCTCAAACAATAATTGATAAACTGGATTATGATAAAGAGATAATTGAAAAGATAGAAATTGCCGGTCCGGGATTTATAAATTTCTTCTTTTCCTCAAAATTTATTTCCAGAATAGTTCATGAGGTTTTTGACAAAAAAGAAAATTTCGGGAAAAGGAATAAATACCATGGTAAAAGGGCAATGGTCGAATTTGTTTCCGCCAATCCTACGGGTCCATTAACCGTTGGGCATGGACGTAACGCAGTAATCGGCGATACGGTTGCAAATATGTTGGAATGGCTTGGTTACGACGTAGACCGTGAATACTATTTTAACAATGCCGG
>CAZULK010000112.1:0-8828 GCA_964621225.1 uncultured Melioribacteraceae bacterium
AAAATTGAGGAGGAAAGTATTGCCTTTTCCACTTTCGGTAAAGAAGTGTCTATTAGTGTTAACGCGGAAGATACTCTCCACTATTTAATTATTTATAAAAAACTTTCCCCGAAAGATTTTGTCGACCTCAAGTCGTTTCCAACCGGAAATAGAGAAAAATTCTACTTTCGAAAATATTCGGAATGTAAGGCTTATACGGAAAAGATAAAAAGCCCTAATACGGTAAGCAGAACGCTTCTTCCCAAAGACCATATCCCGCGGGTAGCAATGGGAACAGTTGAAGCTCCCGGTCCGGATGAAGTAAAGCCTCACAAACATCCGATGCTTGAACAATTGTTTTTGGGATTGTCCGGAAACGACGTTACCGTTCATGCAGATGATGCTTCTGTTCATTTTACTGAATTTACCATACTTCATATTCCACGCGGTTCAAGTCATTGGGTAACCGTTGATAAAGGAAAGAGAATGTATTACCAGTGGATGGATTTTTTCCTTACAAAAGAAGGGGAAGAGTGGCTTAAGACCCATAAAGATATCGAAAAGGAGAATAAGAAATAAATTATTGGTATTGATAAACCAAATATTTCCTAACTAACAGCATCGAACTAAGCAAATATTTGTTGGAGATTATTTCTTTCTGAATTCCTTATTCATTGATAATTGATTATTTTTGTCTTATATATAATTGAAAATCTACTTATTTATTTAAATGCGGAGAGATTATGGAAAAGTGGAAATGGGAAATTGTTAACGAAGAGAATTTAAAACTCACACTTGAAAGAGCAAGAAAACAAAAAATCAAATTACCCACCTTTAAGCAATTACAAAACCCCGAAACAATACCAGACGAAATTAAAGAAGAATTAAAAAACATAGATATGCAGGAGTTGAATCCATTGAATTTATTCAGGATCAACTGGCAGAATGATGTTAATACCGGTACTATTGGGGGAATAAACTATTTTGAAATTCCGCAACAGATAACCGGAGTTAAAGCAAGAATAGTAGGAATGATCGGAAAATTCTTTCCAACCGGCGCACATAAAGTTGGTGCAACTTACGGCTGCTTAGCCCCCTACTTGGTTACAGGAAGATTCAACCCGGAATATCACAAAGCAGTTTGGCCATCTACAGGCAATTATTGCAGAGGCGGTGCGTTTAATTCAGCGCTTCTTGGAGTCCACGCTGTTGCAATTCTTCCCGAAGAAATGAGTAAAGAAAGATTCGATTGGTTGAAAAACATCGGTGCGGAAATTTATGCAACTCCGGGATGCGAAAGCAATGTTAAAGAAATTTACGATAAATGCCATGAATTGGAAGCTCAAAGCGACGAGTATCTTGTATTCAATCAATTCGATCAATTCGGAAATTCTATTTGGCATTACACTGTTACAGGAAGCGCAATAGAGAAAGTATTCAATCAATTGAAAAATGACAACTCCAGATTGAGCGGTTATGTTTCGGCAACGGGATCGGCAGGAACCATTGGTGCCGGCGATTATTTGCGAACCGTCAATCCAAACATAAAAGTTGTAGCATCCGAAGCATTGCAATGCCCAACCCTTTTAATGAATGGCTTTGGCGGACATAGAATTGAAGGCATCGGAGATAAGCACGTGCCATGGATACACAATGTGAAAAACACCGATTGTGTTGCCGCAATTAATGATGAAGATCCATTAAGATTAATCAGGCTCTTTAATGAACCGGAAGGGAAAGATTATTTGAAATATATCGGCGTTGAAGAGGAAGAGATAGAAAAGCTTAGTTACTTGGGTATTTCCTCAGCTTCAAATTTATTAAGCTCAATTAAACTGGCGAAATATTATGAAATGAATGAGAATGATATAATCTTTACCGTCTTTACAGATTCGGTTGAAATGTATCGTTCAAGATTGAAAGAGATGAATGAGGAATCCGGCGATTATTCACCCATTGATGCTAAAGTTGATCACCACTCTGTGCTGGAACGGCAAACAATCGATTATTTCAAAGAACTTTCTTATTACGATAAAAAGGCGATTCATAACCTAAAATATTTTACTTGGGTAGAACAGCAAGGAAAAGACGTAGAAGAACTGAACGCACAATGGTACGACGAAGATTATTGGAAAGAAAGATTCTCGATTGTTGAAGAATGGGATAAACTGATAGAAGAATTTAATAATTCAATATAAACAATAAGAAAGGGAACTGGTTATGAACAAAACCAGAATTGAAAATGCTTGGATCTGTTCTGTGAACGGGTCGAATGTTAAGCCCTTCTTTGGAGATATTATTGTTGAAAACGGTGTTATTACAGCTACGGTAAAGAAGAGTTTCAAGAACTATTTAAAGTTCGAGCACAAAGCCCATAAAAATGCTTACGATGCAAAAGGAAGAGTTGTTACTGTTCCTTTGGTAAATTTTCATGATCATTTTTATTCACGTCTTGCTAAAGGGTTGAATATAAAGGGAAGCACGGAGGATTTCCACAGTATATTAAAGAATCTTTGGTGGAAATTAGATAGAGCGTTGACGGATCAAATGATATCCGCTTCCGCTAAAATGTCGGTTGCCGAAGCTATTAAATCGGGAGTAACTTATATTTTCGATCATCATGCATCACCCTCATATATTAAGAACAGTCTTGATATCATTGCTTCCGAAATTACGGGCGCCGATATAAGAGGCGTGCTCTGTTTTGAAGTTTCCGACCGGAACGGATCCAAGTTATCGCAGGAAAGCATGAACGAAAACCGCCGTTTTGCGGAAAAGATTGACAACAATGATTTAAACGCAATGGTCGGACTGCATGCATCGTTCACAGTTTCCGATGATACTCTTGACGAAGCCCATGATTTGTGTAATGAATATGGTTTAGGCATACACATACATCTTTGCGAAGATGCTTTGGATAGAGCAATTAGCAAAGAGGTTAGCGGTAGCTTCCCGGTTGATAGACTAATCCATGCAAATCTTTTGAACGAAAAAAGCATTCTTGCTCACGGAATCTATTTAACTGCCAAGGATTTGGACAAGATTGACGAAGGAGGCGCTGCCGTGGCGTTCAATGTTGATAGCAATATGAATAACTCCGTTGGAACGCCCGATTTCTTTGCATATAACGAAGCAATCCCGATGCTGATGGGAACAGACGGAATGCACGGAAATGCAGGAAAGTCTCTGAAAAACACATTTCTGTTGATGAGAGCTTCGGGGATGGATTTTGATACTTCATTCCACTTAATCAGAAAAATTTATTTCGATCAAATATTTTTTGTAAGAAGATATTTTCCCGATTATCCTTCATTGAAAAAAGGCGACCGGGCAGATTTTGTTATTTGGGATTACGTTCCTCCCACACCGGTTACTTCGAGTAATTTTTTCGGTCATTATCTTTACGGTATATTGGAAAGACAACCGGATAGCGTGATTTCCAAAGGAAAATTTATTTTACAAAACAAACAGCTTTTGAATATTAACGAAGACGAGAACAATAAATTTATTTACGAACAAGGTGAAAAACTATTCAGAAAATTCAGTAGAATGAAATAGGAGCAAATATGGAACTTGCCGGAAAAATAATTGAACTCTCCAAGAAATACGAAAGTTACACTGCTGAAAATCTTTCGGCTATGATAAAACAAAAATCTTTGAGCAAAGAGGAAAAAGGCGCTGCGGAAGAATTAAAGAATCAAATGATTGATGCCGGGTTCGACGAAGTAAGGTTGGATAAACTTGGAAACGTAATTGGCAGAATTGGAAATGGTCCCAAACTTATTGCCATAGATGGTCATATAGACACCGTTGATATAGGGAATATTGATAATTGGACATTTGACCCCCTTGGCGGAGAAATTAAAGACGGATTCGTTCATGGAAGGGGAAGTGTAGATCAAAAAGGCGGACCGGTTTCCGCAGTAACAGCAGGAAAAATAATAAAAGAATTGGGTGTGCCGGATGATATCACACTATTAGTAACCGGAACCGTAATGGAAGAAGACTGCGACGGATTATGTTGGAAATACTTGGTGGAAGAAGAAGGAATTAAACCGGAAGCAGTTATTATAACTGAGCCCACAAACCTGAATATTTACCGGGGACACAGAGGCAGAATGGAAATAGAAGTTGAATTTTTTGGTGTTTCCTCACACGGTTCGGCACCCGAAAGGGGAAAGAATGCAATTTATATGGGTAGTAAAGCTGCGTTGGAAGTTGAAAAACTTCACGAAAGATTAATGCACGACGATTTCCTCGGAAAGGGCTCGGTAACCGTTACAGAATTTGTTTCCAACAGTCCTTCGCTATGTGCTGTATCCGATTACGCAAAAATCCATCTCGACAGAAGACTTACATGGGGCGAAGATAAAGAACTTGCCTTAAACGAAGTATCCGAAATTGTGAAGGATATGAAAGCCAAAGTTCATTTATTGAATTATAAAGAAACGGCATATACCGGATTTGAATACGGGATGGAAAAATATTATCCTACTTGGAAATTGGAGGAAGATCATCCCCTCGTTCAACAAGGTGTTACTGCATATAAAGCCTTGTTCAACGAAAATCCGAAAGTAGATAAATGGACATTCTCCACAAACGGAGTTACAATTAACGGCTATTATAAAATCCCGACAATCGGTTTTGGTCCCGGGAACGAAGTACTTGCTCATGCACCGGACGAAAAAGTGCCGGTAGAACATTTGGTGAAATCAGCTGCATTCTATGCAATGTTTGTTATGAGCTATTCCAATAAAGATTAAAATAAGCAATAAATTCGGAGTGATTATGGAATTAAAAGGAAAACATTTTTTGACGTGTGAAGATTGGACGCGCGAAGAATTGGATGTGGTATTCAATCGTGCGTTTGAGTTAAAAGATCAATTCTACAAAGAAGAACCACACTTATATCTGCCGCATAAAACATTGTTTATGATATTCTTCGAGCAATCCACAAGAACAAGAAATTCAATGGAAGCCGGTATGACCCAATTGGGCGGTCATGCTCACGATTTAACTGCCGATAAAATGCAACTTTCGCACGGTGAATCGGCTAAAGATACTGCAATAATACTTTCGCGAATGGGACACGGAATTGCATCCCGCAATTGTTTTTACGGCATCGGGAAAGATTATTTGGCCGAAATGGCAAAGTGGAGCACAAAACCGGTTATGTCTCTTCAGGATGATGTCTATCATCCATTCCAAGGTTTGGCGGATTTAATGACAATTTTCGAAAAATTCGGAAGAAATACAAAGGGTCTCAAAGTAACCGTGTCCTGGGCTTATGCCGATACTCATGCAAAACCTCTTTCCGTTCCACAGACTCAAATACTACTGTTCCCAAGGTTCGGAATTGATGTTACCGTAGCTCACCCCAAAGAATTTCCGTTAAGCGATTACATTGTTGAAAAAGCAAAGAAAAATGCTGAAGAAGGTGGTGGTTCAATTAAATTTACCAACGACATGGACGAAGGATTTGAAGGCGCTCATATTGTTATTCCCAAGAACTGGGGCGGCTTTGGAGCTTACGGTGTTCAGGAATATCTGGATAACGAGGAAGAGTGTAAAAAAGAAATGGCTGAAAATCTTGAAAAATATCATGATTGGATTTGCGATCGGAGAAGAATTCAATTGGCAGACAAAGATGTTAAATTGATGCATGCACTTCCGGCAGATAGGAATCACGAAGTGACCGATGAAGTAATAGATGACGAAAATATTTCGGTAGTATTCGATGAGGCGGAAAACCGGCTTCATACCGCAAAAGCAATAATGTCGCTAACCATGTAATTTCAGGCTCTCATTACGAGAGCCTTTTTTATTTCCCTTTCTTTTTATAATTCTCTACAATAACATAAATTGTAATTGCAAATAATTCATTCTTTAGGTAATGATATTATAAACGGATAAGGATTGAGCAGCATTATCAACAACAACTTTGTAGATTTTATTGTAAAAAATTCCCTCGGATATTTATCCCACAAGGAATTGGATGAATTATTTAATTTGCTTGAAAGCGAAACTTCTGCGCTAAATTATGACGAAACTGCAACTGCAAATTTTTACAGGATATTGGAAGCTCAATTCGACAAGGGGAATTTTATAAAGGAATTGTTGATCTATCCCCACCACACGGAAATTATATCTTCAATAGCTTACTACAGTAATTATTTAACGGACATTCTCGTTGTTCATCCCGAATACACCTCTTTGATTTTTAATCCCACTTGGTTGGGCAAAGATATCTCGGAAAATTCATTGAGTAATGAATTTGCCGGTGCTTTGGGAAAATTAAAAACACTCAAAGCTAAAGTTAATTTGCTCAAAACAATGAAAATGAGATACATGCTTAAAATCGGTTTGAACGATCTGCTGGGTAATTATGACTTAGATAAAATTACCAATTCCCTTTCTGTTTTAGCAAAGGTAATACTTGGCAATTTATTCTCTATGTGCTTTGACGAAACCTTGAAAAAATATGAAGTTCAATCAGAGCACGAATATTCCTTAATCTCACTTGGCAAATTAGGCGGCAACGAATTAAACTACAGTTCCGACGTGGATTTGATGGTAATCTACAAGGAGAATTATAAACTAAATGATAATTTGGAATATCATCAAATAATAACCGATGCTATAAAGTTATTTATTGAACTTGGTTCAACTCCCGACGAAAAAGGGTATTTGTACAGAATTGATTTCCGGCTTAGGCCGGACGGCAAATCATCTCCTCTTGCAAGAACATTTCACGACACCATCAATTATTATGAAGTAAGAGGCGAGGCGTGGGAAAAACAAATGCTTCTGAAAATGAATTTTATTTCGGGAGATATTTCACTGTACAATAAGTTTTATTCATTCGTAGACAAGTTTATTTATTCCAATCTATCGGAAACCTCGGTGCTTGAACAAGTAAAAAAAATGAAAAGAAACATCGAACAGCAATCGGGGGATAATTCCGATGTGAAGTTATTCCCGGGAGGAATAAGGGATATTGAGTTTTCCGTTCAAGCATTACAACTGATTAATGGAAAGAGAAAGCCCGAGCTAAAATCGGGACACACTCTTGCAGGAATAGACAAATTAAACTCAGCAAAACTTTTGAACAAAAGAGAATCGACTCTTTTGAAAAAGGCATATATATTCTACCGGAAGATAGAACATATACTTCAATTAATGAATGATCGCCAAACGCATACTATCCCGGAAGACGCAGCAATACTGAATAGAATATGTCAATATACCGGATATAAGAATCTAAAAGCTTTCGACAGAGAATTACAGAAATATCGCAAACAAATAAAAACCTTTTTTGACAATTTGACTGAAGAAGATAGTGGCGGTGATTCTTTTAACAAAATAGAATTTAATGATAAAAAAAGAGCCCGGTCGAATTTACAATTCCTCCGTTCAGGAAGAGGAATCGTGGGATCAAAAGAATTTGACGCCAGAACAATTGATTTGTTTACCGCGATTGAACCTCTGTTATTTACCGAATTAGACAATGTTCCGAATAAGGATGCAACTTTGGATAATTTTGTTTCATTAGTGAAAGCAAGCGGATTCCCATCCATTTTCTATTCGCAATGTAATAGCAAGACTTTTATGCGCTCTGTAATTAAAATTTGCTCCCTTAATTCAATGGTTATAGAAAAGATAAAACATAAACCGGAATTGAGTGAGCTAATAATTTCATCCGGATTTACATCGCAGCCGGATATTGATGAAAATATACCAACCGAATCATTTTTTACTAATCTGATTATTCATGCCGGGTTGACCAATATAGAAAGTTCATCTGTAGGCAGTTATTTAAGCGAATTCATTAAAAAGAAAATAGCTTCCCTTTCTTCTTCAACTCCTATTAAAATAATTGGACTGGGAAGTTTTGCCACTTCCGAAATGCTACCAACCTCGGATGTTGATATAATTTTTCTTACGGATAAAATTGAAAAAAGAAAGGGCATCCAGGACAAAGGCAAAACGTTATTGCAAAATCTCAAGGATGAATTAACTCCTTTCGAGATTGATTGCAGGTTGCGTCCCGAAGGAAAGAGTGCCCCCCTAGTATGGGATAAGGAAGAATATTTAACATATCTCAATACACGCGCACGTATTTGGGAATTACAAACACTGCTCAAAATTAAACCGGTAAATATTGAAGATGATTATATTGATGAAATTAAGAATGTTCTTGTTACCAGAATTCAAAACGAAGAGGTGGAGACAATAAAATCCGAAATGTTAAAAATTTACCGCACACTCAGGAGTTCGACTATTTCAAGTTCAACGGAATTGGATTTGAAAACTGAGCACGGCGGATTGATGACTATTGATTTCATTACTGCATTTTTATCATTTGAACACACGAATATTCTTAATGATATTATCGGCAAAGGCACTTTAAATAGAATTGAAGTTTTGCAGAACACCTTAAAAGAACATTCAATTAATTTATCGACTCTTAAAAACAACTTTGTTTTTATGAAAAATCTTCAGCTGGCAATTTCATTGGTTCTAAACAAAAATAAAGCTAAAATTAAATTAAATGATCCAAATGAAATTATTCTTCTTACTAATGCACTCGGTAGTGAATTTACTTTGGATAAGATAAAAGAAATAATTCGATTCAACGCCAATATGTTCAATAAAATTTTTCTGTGACATGAAATTCTTAGAGAAATATTATTCATATATAATTACCTTAATTGTATTTGCGGTTTATTTAACTACACTTGCCCCATCTGTTGTTCAAATAGATTCAGGTGAATTGGCAACTGTGCAATACACTTTGGGAATAGCCCATCCAACAGGATATCCTCTGTTTACATTATTGGGCAGACTTG
>CAZULK010000113.1:0-8828 GCA_964621225.1 uncultured Melioribacteraceae bacterium
TTTGAATGAAAGTATCACTCGAATTATTTATCCAATTGTAAATGTAAATATTATTCTCGCTTGCCGAGTAAAGATGATAATTGTTTCCGTCGGTAAGAATAGCCGGTCTGAAATCACTTGCTAAAGAGGTTGGAGTAATTGAACCGGATATTATGTCAACCGAATATAATTTTCCGAATTTTTGAATTAACGAATATGTTGAATCTGAAGTGCTGAAAAAAATAATGTTATCCGAGGAATCCGGAATAGATATATTGTTAAAACGGGAAACATTGGAAGTAGCAAAATCCAACGCAAAATTCATTTCATTTCCTTTATCGGAAAATCCGAATAATCTAACTAAACTTTTAGCTCCGTCGTTGGAATTTGTATTCGGTTTTGAATTTTGGTCGAACTCGTTTTTATACAATTCAGATGGATTTGAAGAATACCAAAAATCAAGCGAATCACCTTCACCGATTACAATATCCCCGAAAATAGTTGTGAACTCAACGCCGATATCCTGAATTCCGTCCGCTTCTTCAAGGTCTACACCCCTTTTCTCAATATCAGTATTAATTTCATTCGTGCTTAATTTCGCATTGATAATTTTTTCATCAATATGCCAAATTAAGATTCCGCTACCGGGAAGCGCCCAATCGTATTCATCTACCGAAGTAACAACGCCATTCAACCCACTAATATCAAAACTATAAAACCCATCTTGGTCTTTCGGGAAAGATGCGGTTGATACTTGACCATTCAGCCAAACTTTTAAATTAGCGCCGTCGTTTTGAGGGTCTCTGTTTCTGTTCTCAACAAGATAATATTCAGTTTCATTTATTGGTATCTTTATCACTTGGGCTAATGATTGAATAGAATATTGCGCCGGGGTAGTTGCTTCAATTACCTCTGCCCAACCTAAATAAACTCTTTCCCACGCAGAAGGCAAAGGAGGAAATAATCCTCCATATGCAAAAATAGATTGACCGTCCATCAATCCGAATCTACCAATCGCGCTCTTTCCGGTTTTAGTATCAAACAAATCGGGCAAACCTAAATGCGAACCGATATGCGCAACGATTAAACCGTTTATTGAAAGTTCAATTAATGTACTTCCACCGATCACATTCAATTCTCTTGATTCAGTTTCCGGAAGAATTGCAGTATTCGTGATTTTGTAACTTCCATTATTTACCTCGAAGCCCGAAAAATTTTCGCCGAATATATTTTTAAGTGCTTTTACTCCCAAATAAACTGAAGGAATATCCCTTTCCAATCCCAAACTACCGGGTAGGTTCACGTCCCTACCAACTCCGGCATGAAAAATTACGAATAGATCATAATGAGAAAAGTCTATACTTGTCAGCGAGTCCACATCGTTCCATACTTCCCCCGCAAAATTCGCAAGCGGGGTAAGATCACTACTATTCACTTCAGTGGTATAATCAAGCATTGTTTTGGGAAGCTTAATTATTTGAGGCAGAAGTTGATAATCAACATTCAGCTTTCCACCGGAAGCTTTAGAATAATAATCTTTTGCAAAACTCAAATGAGCTTCAAAATAATCTTTATCGTGAGGAAGAGGATCAATAATTTCGGTTCCATAATCTTTGGAATAAATAGAACCGAATGTACCGTCACCAAAAGTGTTTGATGAATTATCTTTGGCAAACTCAACCATTACTGCCAGAATTCTAAGAGAATCAGCAGTCTTAATCTCTCCCTTGTCCGATGGTACTACGGAAGGAATAAAATTTTGGGCAGATAAACTGCCCAATAAAATTCCGAACAGGATGAATAACAATTTTTTCGTCATAAATTAGATGCCTCTTGGAAATCCTTTAGTTGCTACCGGTTTAGCTCCCCAACCAATCAAGAGTGTAAATCTGAGAGTATCCGACAGAGGATGGTTTTCTCCGTTCGGGAACACGGATGTTGTGATATAAGAGAAGTCAAATCCATAAATATCATATCGAATTCCGGCACCGAGAGTTATAAATTTTCTGTTTCCGTAATCCGGATCTTCATAGAAAAATCCTGAACGGAGAGCAAACATAAAATCATTAGGATTTCCATACCAGTATTCCAATCCCATCGAAGTCACTATATCGCGCAGCTCTTCATTAAATGGCTGATCCGCCCAAGCAGTGAATATTGCTTGGTAGAATTCTTTTCTATCTGCAGAAGTAAAAGTAGAATCCCCTCTTCCGCTTTTATCAACTAATAGCTTGCTGAAATCAAGTGTGTAAGTTAATGAGTTGAAATCATCCTGGAACAATCTAAATGCAAAACCAAGTCTGAAATTGGTAGGGATTGGATCCGCCTGGGCTTGGTCAATGTAAGAAATTTTAGGTCCAAGATTGCTCAGATTTGCTCCAATACTAATCATATTGCCTACATCACCGATAAACGGTAATTCCAGGCTCGAAGGTCTCCACATTGTAGCAATATCAAAACTAACTGAAGTTGCAACACCTTTACCTTGCTCATTTTCAGTTGCTTGGTCCGATAACCTTGAGTGAATGAGTCTGAAATTAAAACCCAAACCCCAATCCTCAGAAACCTTTGTTGCATAACCGAGTGTAAGAGCAGCATCAAAAGAGCGAAACGTTCCTACCGGATCGGGAGAATTTGAAAGGGTTCTGACAAATTCACCAAAGTTCATATATGTTATACTTGCGGTTAAAGAACCGTCGATATCGTCCATATATTGTCTGAATGTTAAATACTCATAGAAAAGATCATCCAATCCGAATTGTGGCAACCAGTTTGAGTGAGTAATCGATACTTCCGACCCGGTTTGGAAAGCTATTCCGGCCGGGTTCCAAAATATAGCTGCCGAATTATCAGCCAAACCAGCACCGGATTCACCAATACCACCGGCTCTTGAATCGGGAGCTAATAATAAAAACGGTACCGCGGCTTCACCTTGTGCATACACATCTTTCCCAAATAACATAAATACCGTTACAATAATCATCAACACTCTTCGTGTCATCTTCTATCCTCCGTAAAATAATTTATAAACTTCCATTAATGAAAACTTTAATTTTATCTAATTATAGCTAATTTTCCAAGTATATTTTCTTTAAGCGATCCATCGCTGCTTGAGATATTCAGCTTATAGAAATATGTGCCGTTTGCCAATTGATTTCCGTCGGCATCCAAGCCATCCCAAAATACTTTTACAAATTTATCCGTGATGTTGTTCTCTTCCAGAATTCTAATCAATCTTCCGGCAATTGTATAAATTTTTATTTTAACATTTACCGGTCCGTTCAAGTTATGTTGGAAAGTGAAATTGGTGAAATCCGTAAAAGGATTCGGGTAATTGTAAACATCCCTAATTACAAGACCCGAGTTATTAACAACCGAGAAATAATCTTCCGATTGACCGAAATTATTAAACACATCCCAAGCTTTAATTTTAATTTTATAATCACCTTCTTCAAGGTTGGTAAATTTATATTTGATCACACCAGATTTCCCGCCGGCATCCAAATCGCCAATGAAATAATCAGTTAGATCAATCGGGTTTTCCACATCGTCGTTGAGTATTCCTTCCAGTTTATGACCGACACCCGTTCCCGTCGTGTTCAAACCGGTTTGATCTTTAAGCTTTACAATCAAATCGAAATCGGGATTAACCAAGTATGCATTGTCGTTATTTTCTGAATCAAAATATATATCAATGCTCGGACCTTTTTTATCGTTAACCACGCTTGTATCTGTCCCGCCGACGGTGATGTTGTCGTTGTAGCCTATTCCATCTTGTTCGTCACTCAATAGATAAACAACAATTTTACCATTCTTATTTTCGTATGAAATATCTTTAGGGACAGTAAAGGAGGTTCTAAACTTTCCATTCTCAATTGAAGTTCTACCTCTGAATATCAATCCACCCTGCATATCAACATCCAAATTGATATCGTTGAGATGAACACTTCTTTTGGAATCATAAACGCTTACAATGGCTTCCCCGTTTACAGAATTAATTGCATTCCCCGAATTGTCAACTACAGAACCATTCAAATTAACAACTCCCAATGCTTTTATTTGAACTCCCGTTCCGTTAGCCACCCCGTTTACGCTATCAACACTTACTTTGTAATGAGGTTCATCCAATCTTAATGCCGGATCTCCGAAAAGATGGAATTTTTCGTCATTCGTGTTTGTTCTTGTTTGCTTTAATAAGAAATAGGCTTCTCCAATTGTTCGCGGTAAAAATGAAGAATCTCTGTAACCGAGTAGGTAATCGTAAAATAAGTAAGCCAGAGCAGCATTTGAATTGGAGAATACCGGTCTTACAGCAGAAATTCCCCCAATTGCACCCGATTTATATTTAAGAACCATTTCTTCGGTACCGCTTTGATCGGTAGGGTCATCATACTTACCGAAGTCGCAAGTTGCGGCAGTGAGAAAGAAATAATTTTCGTTTTTCATTTGGGGGATAGAAACGGATTTTTCAAATACAACTTCGTGTGTCCATACTTCCGGATTACCATGACCAATGAAATTAAGGAGCAGTGTACCATTATTAACAGCGTTGATAATCTCCTCATTCACTTGAGGTTTTCTTCTGCCTAAACCGGTGGATACCGTCGGGAATGCAGAAAGATAAAGTTTATTTACATCAAAATATTTTGGAATATGCGATTTTGCCAATGTTTCCGATTGCGCAGTATGGATATTTCCATCATTACCTTTTGAAGTCAATCCGTCGTCTGCAACCAATGTAATTCTGTTTCTCCACAGCCCTTTGTCTGCACTTTGTTCATATTCTTTTATTTTACCAACAATAACTTCAGCATCACCAACACTTTGAATATTCAATCGTCCTATAGCCAAATCCACTTTTTTATCGTTGCCCGAGATGCGTGAATAGTAATCGTCTGTAGGATAAGACCAAACTTCGTCAAATGATTTTAATGTTTGGAATGTCGGGATAAAGTTGAGATTTAGCCCTTCAACATTATACGAATCATAATCGCCATCGCCAAAGAAGAGTACATAATAAGGCTTAATCTGCCAATTCTCGTAAGCATATTTTAAATAATTCCTAATTCCGGTTGGATCCAAAATACCTGACGAAAATTCATTGTATATCTCGTCTACAAAAACAATTTTTGTTGATAGTTTTTCCCAAGAATCATTTTCCCTGTAGTTGGCTAATTCCTGAGCTTGCTGTTCAAATTGTTTAACAGTAACTATCACATACTCTGCGCCTTGAGTATCGCCGTGAATATCTTGATTGTCCACCTTTGTTGCTTGTCCAACACTTTTGAATTTCGACTCATTCACAGCAATATATTTATTAACATTGTTGGCTTCTTCGTTTGCTTGAAAAATAAATTCTCCGCCACTGATATTTGACGGACTAATCATCACAGGTTGGTCGAAGTTGGAAATTTTGAAACACCAAATTGCACTGGATGAGAAATTAGACAGCCGGTAACGTATTGAACTTGTAGTGTCCTTTGAATAGAATAAAAGTTCGTCATCAATTGCTTTAAGATACTGGTTATATTCATATTCAATATAATCCAAATATCCCTTGGATGCAGCATCCGTTGCATTGTAAACAATTCTTAAAACACTTCTTTCGTTATCCAAATTACCTGAATAACTGAATTTGGCTTCCTTTGCTGCGGCAACTGCATATCCCGAGCCACCTAATACATAAGAGGCATAAACTCGATTATCATTTTCATATATTACAATTTGATTCGAATGATCGGATTCGTTAGCAAATCTTACCGTATATTTTATTTTTGATGAGGGCACAATGTGCGAAAGCGGAGTAATATATACATTCGAAGTATTAGAGGAACTAAACTCATCTCCCAAATATTCCAATCCGGATTTAATAATGTTTATCCTGTCGTCCTCAACTAACCGGTAAGCTAATGTTGTCGATTGTTCATAAACTGGACTATTAGATGCTGAATTTTGAACTGATACTCTCTTGCCCTGGTCACCACCGGAGGTGATGAAGTAAGTATTCTTTTTAGAGTAGTAGTGTTTCTGCCTTTGTACTTCCCGATAAGTAGAGTTGTATTCCCAAAAATCCACTCCCCTGCCATAAAATAAAATGAAATCATTCTCATCAAATTTTCCGTCTTCTTCGCCCTTTATATAAACCGCTATTTCATGCATATCATCCGGATGAGAAGCATCCACTTCCCAAGGTAACTGATATCCGCCGTAGTTAAATAATCTAATTGTTCTTGGATCTACGTCTGCCGGAATACCGAATTTGGAAAGATCGCTGAACCCGATTTTATATATCCCTTCCTCGGTAATATCAAACTTATACCAAGTTCCGGAAGACAATAAAGAATGGTTGCTCTGTTTTGCCAATCTTTGAGTTTTGCTTTTTATCCACTTCTTCCCCTGTTCAAAATTGATCACTGCATCTTTCAAGTGTTTTATTTCATTTTCCGGAAGAGAAGTAGAATAATTCTCTTCAGAGTTTCTGGCAAAATTCACACGCACTGTTATTTGATTAAATAATTTAATCTTCCCGCTTATTTGGTCCATTTGCACCGGATAAATTTTCAACGTTTGAACCGGTAATCCGCGGACTAATCCAAAATCTCCGAATTCAATTAAATCATGTTTTACATAATTAACCGAATAATTCTCTACCGGGACTTCCTCATAAATACCGTTTTGCTTTTCCAACTTCGGAGTTGGTGGTAATTTGCCATTGAGTAATTTATAATTTTGAGAAAGAATCTTAATAGTGTTTCCGGTTTCACCCGGTACAGCTAAATTTACGGAAAGATAGGGATATTCCGGCATTCCGGGATCTGCCACGTCATATTGGGCATTATCAAGTTCAATATTCACATAAGACTTCGCCCCAATGTTTTTCTTGTCAATTGATAAAACTTTAGGTGTAATGCGAAATGTAATCGAATTTTGATCGGAAGATAGTACTTTATAGTACTGCCCAAAGGAAATTCCCGCAATCAAAAAAAGGAAACAGATAAAAGAAAATTTGCTCTTCATATTAACTCAACTTTTATTTTACACCTTTGTATAATATTTAATTTTTCCGCACAAGTAAAGGTCAAAAAATCGTAGCAAATTTTCCTATATTCTATTTCCTCTAATTTTTGAAACAAAATTTAGTTATTTGTTCTATTAAAAGTCAAGTAAATTAAAAAACTTCCCACATTCGTCACAAACCCAATTCCACTTTCGCAGACTTCATTGCATCTATACAGAATTGAATATGTTCATCCAATTCAACTCCCAATTCCTCGGCGCCCTTAAAAATATCTTCCCTGCTAACGGCTCTTGCAAATGCTTTATCCTTCAATTTTTTCTTCACCGATTTAACTTTCACTTCGTTAATATCTTTATTGGGTCTTACCAAAGTAACTGCTGTAATAAATCCGGCAAGTTCATCACAAGCAAAGAGAACTTTTTTCAGTAGAGTGTCCCTCGGTTCACCCGTATAATCGGCGTGGGAAAGAATAGATTTTCTGAATTCCTCATCAAAACCTTTTTCTTTCAATATTTCGCTTCCTTTATAAGGATGTTCTTCTGCCGTTGGAAACATCTCGTAATCGAAATCGTGGAGCAGAGCTACATTACTCCAGTAGTCAACGTCCTCATTAAATTTTTGTGCATATGCCCGTACACACGCCTCGACGGCATAGGCATGTTTTAAGAGACTTTCACTCTTAGTGTATTCTTTCAATAACGATAAGCAGAATTCTCTATTTCTCGAAACATCCATAATAATACCTCAATTTTTTGTGAAAGAAGGACACAATCCGGCAATTTTGCATTGATCACATTTGGGCCTGCGTGCTATGCATACAGCTCTTCCGTGAGCCATAAAATAATGTGTTAAATTTATCCATTCCTTTTCTTCGAATAATTCCATCAATTTATATTCAATTTTTACCGCATTTTTAGTTTTAACAAAACCGAGTAAATTGGATAGTCTTACTACATGAGTATCCACAGCAACTGCCGGAATACCGAAAGCATTTCCTGCAACAACAGCGGCGGTTTTTCTGCCTACACCGGGCAGTTTATTCAGTTCGTCAAAATCTTTTGGCACTTTTCCGTTGTGTTTTTCAATCAACACTGCGCAACAGTTTTGAATATTTTTAGCCTTCATTTTATAAAAACCGGTTGAATATATATCCTTTTCCAGTTCATCTTGTGTTACTTTCAGATAGTCTTCCGGTTTTTTATATTTTTTGAATAAATCCTTTGTTACAATATTTACGCGGGCGTCGGTACACTGTGCGGAAAGAATAGTAGCAATCAACAGTTGAAAAGGAGTTTTGAATTCCAATGCGGGTTTAACCGAGGGATATTCTTTCTTTAAAATTGAAAGAATTTCTTTCGCCCTGCTTTTTTCGTTTTTCAAATTATTCCCTGTTGAATTTTTCATCTTTAATCTGTAATCGTTCTACTATTTTATTCCCTATTATATGAGTTTGAATTATTTCTTCCACATCCTCAACAGAAACATTTTCGTACCAAACCTGTTCGGGATAGATAACAATTACCGGTCCATGCTCGCAAGCATCCAAGCAGCCGGCAGAATTGGCTCTTACAAAAGCATTAAGATTCAGTTGCTTTAATCTTGTTTTGAATGCTTTCTTCAGTTCACCTCCGCCTTTCCTTCCGCAGCTGCCGCGCGGATGATCTTCCGGCCGAACGTTTTCGCATATAAATATATGTTTGTCGAATCTCTTCATTTACTTCCATTTTTTTAGGGACAAATATAATGAATTTGTACCTCATTTAACGGAATTGCATTTCGAATAATCAATAAACTATTTATATTTGCAACGACAATTTGATAAAAATGGCGC
>CAZULK010000114.1:0-8775 GCA_964621225.1 uncultured Melioribacteraceae bacterium
AAAGTAGAAAGGATAAAGTATAAAACAAATTGCGAGTTAGTAATCTTTTGTTAATTCTTTTAACCATTTTCATTTTGCTCTCTAATTCTGAATTTAAGTTAAAAATATTACACAAATCAATCAATGCTAAAATCTGTCCCCTTTCTCCAATTCGCTAAATTCGTAAATCCGCATAATTCGGTAATTCCCTCGTTCTCATTTTCTCATTTTCTCAATGTCACCTTGTCGCACACCAGCCCTTATACCCTATACCTTATTCCCCTATAACCCTCACCCCATCTCCGGGGCGGGGAAAAACATACGCCTCACTCGAATCTATTCAATATATCCATCATTCGGGAGTGAACCAGTTTATTAGAGGCAAGAATCTGTTTCGAAAAAATATCAATTTCCTTTCCATAAAAATCCGTTACAATTCCTCCGGCTTCTTCAACAATTAGTTTACCGGCGCATATATCCCATGGATTTAAGTGTACTTCCCAAAAACCGTCAAAAACTCCTTTAGCTACATAGCAAAAATCTATTGCTGCAGATCCCAATCTGCGCACGGCACGGGATTCAGTTAGAAAGGCATTGAATCTTTCGATAGCGTGGGAAGGGTTTTTCTTTATGTCGTACGGAAATCCCGTAACTAACAAACTCTGCTCTAAATCTTCATTTTTACTCACTTCAATTTTTTTCATATTACAGAACGCACCGCACCCTTTTTCTGCAGAGTAAATTACGTCATTCATTACATCATAAACCACTCCGCAAATTGTTTCCGTCTCTTTTATTACACCTATTGAAACAGAAAATATCGGTAATCCGTGAGCAAAATTAGTTGTTCCGTCCAACGGATCGATTACCCATGCGTATTCCGAAGTTCCCCTTTTGGCGCTTCCTTCTTCTGCAATAATACCGTGGGAAGGATAATGCTTTTCAATAAAATCGGTGATATGAGCTTCAGATTTTTTATCGATTTCGGTAACCAGATTGGATTTGTTGGTTTTATACTCAACAGAAAAATTCTTGCCGAATCCTTCCCTTATGATTTGTCCCGCACTTTTGGCAATCATTATTACATCGTTGATCATATTTCCACTCTAACTTTCAAATTATGATAAAAACATACAATATTCTAAGAGGAAATATAACAAATATTTTTTTGGTGATAATCGTTATAAGCTTTAATTTTCCGATGTCATCTAACAAATTTAATAAGGTGAACTATGGATATTAAAAATAAGAAAGTATTAGTGCTTGGCGGCTTTGGATTAGTGGGAAATGCCGTCATTCGTAAAATTGTTAAAGAAAACCCACAACAAATAATTGTAACTTCGTTAAAAGAAGAAGAAGCTAAAAGCGCATGCGAAAAACTTAAAAAAGAATTTCCCGACACTCCGGAAAATTTTTTCATTCCCTGGTGGGGCAACATTTTTGTTCGAACCGAATTCAAGGATGAAGACAGATTCGCAATTCTTAACGATGCCGAAAAGCGCAGAGTTTTAATGAGTGATATTATGGAAGAGTTGACTGATGATATTCTGCACGAACAGTCAATTTACCAACTTTTGATGCAGCACAAACCCGAAATTGTTGTCGATTGTATCAATAGTGCAACGGGAATAGCATACCAGGATATTTATTCAACTTACAGAAACATTAAAAAAACAATTTCAAAAAATCCTACTGCAGAAAATTTGATTGACGAAACCGAAAAATTGATCTGCACGCTTTATGTCCCTCAGTTGATCAGACATATTCAAGTTATGTATAACTCAATGACTGAAGCGGGAACTAAAATCTATATTAAAATAGGTACAAGCGGTACGGGTGGAATGGGATTGAACATACCTTACACACACAGCGAGGAAAAACCATCCCGTGTGCTCCTTAGTAAATCATCCGTAGCGGGAGCTCACACTCTACTTCTCTTCCTTATGGGAAGAACACCCGGAACAGCAATTACCAAAGAAATTAAACCAACCGCTGCGATTGCTTGGAAGAGAATTGAATTCGGGGAAATTAAAAAGCGCGGCAAAGCTATCGAACTACTCGACGTGAATTTTGACGACGAAGAAAAATTGGGAGATACACTTAATTTATTCCCCGAGATTAAAAAGCCTTCTACTGGCGAGACATTGAAATCGGTTTTCATTGATACGGGTGAAAACGGAACATTCTCCCGGGGAGAATTCGAAGCAATTACCTCTCAAGGGCAGATGGAATATGTTACTCCCGAAGAAATTGCCGACGATGTTATCTATGAAATAAAAGGCGGAAATACAGGTCACGATATAATTAATGCTTTGGATAACGCGACACTCGAACCCTCTTACAGAGCGGGATTTCTGCAGCATTCGGCAATTGAAAAATTGGAGGAACTGGAAGAAATTCACAATATCGAAAGTGTTGCCTTCGAATTACTGGGTCCTCCAAGATTATCAAAACTGCTTTACGAAATACATCTTCTTAAAAAAGTATGCGGCACATTGAAAGGAATAGCCGAAAGTAATCCGGAAGAACTTTCGGAAAAAGTAACCGCTTATTTGGCAGATAATAAAAAGTTACTCAGCCAAATGCTCTCCATCGGAATTCCGGTGCTTAAAGCAGACGGTAAATCGCTTGTTAGAGGTAACGAAATCAAAATTCCCCCTTACAGAGGCGAAGAAAAATTAGTGATCACTCCCGATAATTTGGAACTTTGGTCTAACGACGGCTGGGTGGATTTGAGAGTGAAGAATTTCGAAAAATGGATTCAACGAATTAAAGATATCATTTCCGAAGCAGAATCCTTGCCGCCTGAAGATACAAGTTCGATGCATGTAAGGAATAAAAAGTATTGGAACAACTTCGAAAAAATTGATATCGGGAAAGTTGTAAGCTGGATATTCATTCACGAAGAACATGGTTTGCGAATGAAAGATTAAACTCCTCTTTTTGCAATAGGGCGGGCTTTCCCCCGCCTTTTTTATTTTAAATGGAAATTATTTCGATTCCGTTCGTCTTACATGTTGAGGTTACGATGGATAATTCAAATCAAAATAGGTTAAGAGATCAAATCAGGGAAGACTTGGAAGGAAAAAACTTTTGGTCTTCTATTAAAGACGATTATTCGGAATTGCACGAATATTTCCTGGATAAGCAAAAGAAAGAAAAACTTAAACAGATGGGGAATGTCAAAAAGTTTTTCTTTTTGAATTGGTGGCTTTTAAAGGCAATGTTAATGAAATTGTCGCCTGTTCGTCGCCTTCTGCTTTTGGTGGGGATAGTCCTAATATTATTTGATAATTCCGTTAAAATAAATGGAGTGGAAAATAATTCCGGTTTGTTGGGAGCAATAATTATCCTTTTTGTCTTAATGTTGGAACTGAAAGACAAACTCCTTGCTAAAACGGAATTAAAAGAAGGACGGGAAGTTCAACAAGCATTAATGCCGAATGAATCTCCTCAAATTAAAGGTTGGGATATTTGGCTCTATAACCTACCGGCTAACGATGTAGGCGGAGACCTGATTGATTTTGTAAAGAGGAAAGACGGTACAACATTATTAACATTGGGAGATGTATCCGGAAAAGGTCTTGGTGCCGCACTCTTTTCCATTAAACTTCAATCTTCTTTGAGAACCCTTGCACAGGAAAACTTTGATTTGAAGGATATCATTTCACGCGTAAACGAACTCTTTTACCGGGATGGAATTCATAACAGGTTCGCATCAATTATTTCACTTTCTATCCGGGAACATTCCGACGAGATAGAGTTCGTTAATGCCGGTCATATGCCTCCGATAATTTTAAGAAAAAATTCCTACTCTGAACTTCCGAAGGGAGACATTGCAATCGGACTGACCGAGTCTCCTGAATTCAATCTTAAAACCCTAAAGTTGGATGTTGGCGAAACACTTGTTCTTTACTCCGACGGTGTAATAGAAACGGAAAACCGTTTCGGAATGTTTTATGGCAAAGAAAGAATGCTTAAATTATTCCAAAAATTCGGTGATGCCGAAGTTCAAAGTTTGGGCAACAAACTTGTGAAGGATATTGCATTTTTCCGCAACGATTTTAAGATGCACGACGATGTTTCAATTGCGATAGTAAGAAGAACAAATTAAAACATTGTTGTCATTTTCTTTCCTTTATGGAAATTATAGACAATCGAGGCTGCTTCGTCGGGATCATCGGTTACTCTGAATAAATTTAAATCATCTGGGCTGATAAGTTTTCTGTCTCTCAAATTCTTTTTCAACCAATCAACCAGTCCACCCCAGTATTCCTCACCCATCAAAACTATAGGCATTTTTTTAGTCTTTCCGGTTTGAACTAAAGTCAAAACTTCAAAACCTTCGTCCAATGTTCCGAAACCGCCGGGCATTAAAATATACCCTTGTGAATATTTGAAAAACATTACTTTCCGGACAAAGAAATAACGGAAGGTAAGCAATTTATCGTGATCGATGTAGGGATTAGCAGTTTGCTCGAATGGAAGGTCAATATTGACTCCGGTTGAACTTCCGCCCCCCTCCTTTGCTCCTTTGTTTGCAGCTTCCATTATGCCTGGACCTCCGCCAGTAATAATTCCGAATCCCCTCTTCACCACGGCTTTGGCTGTATCAACTGTCAATTTATAATAATATTCCTCCGGTTTTGTTCTAGCCGAACCGAATATTACAACGCTTGGTTTTATTTGAGACATCTTTTCAAAACCATCTACAAACTCTGCCATAATTCTGAAAATTCTCCAAAGGTCTTCCTGGGAAGTTTGGATTCTTTCATCCAAATGATTGAAATGATTTTCCTGCATAATTCACCTCGTTATAAGTGATTTAATCAAGGGCAAAAAAAAGCCTATATTCATTCTGTAGGAATATAGGCAATTTGACATAAAAAGAAAAAACTTCTTTATACAAAATGTGAGCTTGAAGTACTCGCTAATCCTCTCGTATATGTTCTGTAAGCAGGATTAATTCTTTCATAAGAATTTGAATTTGCATTTGTATTCACCACTGTGAATCTACTTCCCGTAGAAGCCATTCTGGTTGATGACCCAACCTCAGCGTGTCTTTTGTATGTTTGAGCTCTTTGGATTCTAATATCTTGGGTTGCCAAATCTATCGAATGTTTCTTGATTTCACTGTAATGATTTACTTTTCTTACATTTCTCTGGTTGAATGCACGTGAATGGTGACCAAGTGAATCCTTTTCAGAATATGGGAGCGGTTTTCTGTTCATCCTCGACATTATCAATGAGATGATGAATATTACAGTAAACCCCAAAATTCCAAGAGCTAGGCTGTACCAGATTATTTGATTTAAGTTCATTAAATGCTCCTAATATTGTTTTTACTCCCCATACAATAAGAATGCCATAAAAAATTTAGCCGAATACAAGTAAAAACGTCAATTCTTTCAATTACTCCGTGCTTCATATTGAGATTAGTCTTTTATTGGAACAGAAAAAGGACATCGGATGTAAACGATATGACAGAAATTTTGAATAAAGAGAGTAAATTGTGATTGTCGTCAACAATCTTTAAGCAGAATTTGATAATTTTACATTCGGATTTAATTTGATGAGGAGCAAAATGAAATTAAATGTATTGGACAGAAGCACTTACCTGAAAGGGTTGCTGGTACTTGCAAAAAAAGATAACATCGTTGCTGAAGAAGAAAAAAAGATCATAAGGGCGATAGCTCAAAAATTGGATTTTGAATCCCGCTTCGTTGAAAATGCCCTTTCCGAATTACCGGAAAATGAATTTTTGGGTGAAGAGCCGGTAAAATTCAGTAATAGATTTATTGCAGTTCAATTCCTGAAAGATGCAATTAAACTGGCAGTAAGCGATAAAATATTGCACAGAAAAGAAATAAGTTATTTACGTGCCGTTGCTAACATCAACGGTGTCTCGGACGAAGAATATAAGCAGCTTTTGTGTGATTACGGAAAGATTGATGCAACCGATGAATATGTTGCAGGTCTTGAATCGCCTTATTCAACACAAACGAGTGTTAATCCTGCATAAATTTTATAATTAGATTTTAAGAATATGTCGGAATTAGAAAAGCTGATAGAAAAACTGCGATTAATTCCCCATCCCGAGGGAGGATATTACAAAGAAACCTTCAGATCAAACGATACAGTTAAAATTGAAAGAGAAAATACCAATCACTCCAGAAATACACTAACCTCAATTTATTATCTTTTATCCGGCAAGGACAAGTCACATTTTCACAAAATAAAATCCGACGAAATTTGGTATCACCATTCCGGTTGTGACGTATTGATTCATATTATCACAAATGACGGGGAATTAAAGACCGAGAAACTCGGTCCCAACGGAAATCACCAAGTAGTAGTTACCAAAGAGCAATGGTTTGCCGCAGAATTGGTAAATAAAAATGAGTTCGCACTTGTTGGTTGTGCCGTTGCTCCGGGGTTCGATTTCAGTGATTTTACTCTCGGATCGAGGAATGAATTAATAAAATCATTTCCTCAACACAAAGAAGTAATTGAAAAATTTACCAGGAGTGAATAAATGAGATTGATTGCTCATCACGGAGATATAACAAAATTAGAGGTTGATGCGATTGTTAATGCTGCAAACAGAACGCTCCTTGGAGGTGGCGGCGTGGATGGAGCCATTCATCGTGCTGCCGGCCCACAGCTTTTGGAAGAATGCCGAAAATTGAACGGCTGCCGGACCGGGGAAGCAAAAATAACTAAAGGATATAATTTACCTGCTAAGTTTGTTATTCATACAGTAGGACCCGTCTGGCATGGAGGAGAGAGTAACGAAGACGAATTATTGGCCAACTGTTACAGAAATTCCCTTCGCATCGCCAACGAATATAATTTAAAATCGATTGCATTTCCGGCAATCAGCACCGGTGTTTATGGCTTTCCATTCCAGCGAGCAGCAAACATTGCCTTCAATACAGTCAAATCATTTGAAAAAGAAAATAGTTCGCTGGAAGATGTATACTTTGTATGCTTCAGCAAAGAAGATTATGATTATTACAAAACATTGTTAGGTTTAAAATGAAGAACCCTCCATCAGGAGGGTTCTAATAATTATTTCACTTCCACGGTTTCTTCTTCTTTCAAGAATTTTTCAACGGTCAACACATCCTCCTCACTTCCAATATAGATGGGAGTTCTTTCATGTAAACTTTGAGGAATTTTTTCGAGTATTCTTTGTTTACCGTCTGTGGACCTTCCTCCTGCCTGCTCAACAATGAAAGACATAGGATTGCATTCATAAAGCAGTCTCAATTTACCTTTCGGGTTTCTTCTGTCTGCAGGATAAATGAAAATACCACCATAAAGAAGATTTCTGTGAATATCGGCCACCATTGAACCAATGTAACGTGCACTGTAAGGTTTTTCGTCGGGATCTTCGTCTTTTTGCAGGAATTTGATATACTTCTTAAGTCCCGGATGCCAATATTTATAATTACCTTCGTTAATTGAGTAGATCTTTCCACGTTTAGGAATTTGAATATTTTCGTGGGATAACAGGAATTCTCCGAAAGCAGGATCGAGCGTGAATCCGTGAACTCCTTCTCCGGCGGTGTAAACCAGCATTGTGGAAGAACCGTAAATCACATAACCTGCAGCAACTTGATGAATTCCTTGCTGCAAACAATCCTCCAGGGTACCGGGTGTACCGTCGGGTGATATTCTACGGTAAATTGAAAATATAGTACCGATACTCACATTAGCATCGATATTGCTTGAACCGTCGAGTGGGTCGAACATCATAACATATTTACCGATCTTTTTATTTTTCGGAATATGGATGATATCCTCTTCTTCTTCGGATGCCATCACACAAAGATGACCTCCGTGGTCCATAGCTTTGATCATTGTTTCGTGAGCAAATACATCCAGTTTTTTAACTTGCTCACCGTGAACGTTTTCGTCGCCTGTAAAACCGAGTACATCCACTAAGCCTGCTTTGTTAACTTCGAGGGAAATTACCTTAGCGGCAAGTGAGAGATCGGATAACAGCGCGGAAAGTTCTCCTGTAGCTTCGGGGTGGCGTCTTTCTCCTTCGATAATGTGACGCTGCAGAGTCATGAAGCTTTGTGCCATAGTTTTGCCTCCTTACTATGCTGTTTGAGTTAGTTCTTGATCTTTGTATTGCAGTTGGTACAACCGGTAATAAATACCGCGTTGTGCGAGCAATTCTTGGTGCGTTCCTTTCTCTTTCAATTCGCCCTTGTGCATTACCAAGATCTTATCGGCACTCTGGATTGTCGATAATCGATGCGCTATTACTATTGATGTTCTACCCTTCAACATTTTTTCAATAGCTTTTTGTATTAAAATTTCTGTTTCCGTATCAACGCTCGAAGTCGCTTCATCTAATATAAGAATTTGTGGTTTAAAAACCAGCGCTCTTGCAAAAGAAATTAATTGCTTTTGTCCTACACTTAATGTTGCGCCTTTCTCTTTTACTTCTTCGTCATATTTATTAGGTAATTTTTCAATGAATTTATCGGCGCCAACTATCTTTGCCGCCTCTTTAATTTTTTCCATCGAAATTGATTCATCATTCAAATTGATGTTCGATTTTATAGTGCCGGAAAATAAAAATACATCCTGCAAAACTATGGATATGAATTTTCTTAATTCCTCTTTGTCAATTTCGCGAATGTCAATTCCGTCAATTAATATTTGTCCTTTTTGAATATCGTAAAATCTTGTTAAGATGCTGATAATACTCGTCTTGCCAGCTCCGGTTGCTCCAACTATTGCAGCAGTTTCACCCGGATTGATTTTAAATGAAACATC
>CAZULK010000115.1:0-8769 GCA_964621225.1 uncultured Melioribacteraceae bacterium
ATATTAATACAGATAAGAAAAAAATAGAAATTTTAAATGAAGTTGATGATATATATATAAATGCGGATCGCGATAAAATAATTCAAGTGTTTATAAATTTGATTACAAATTCCGTTGAAGCCATTGCGGAGAATGGATATATAAAAATTTATACGCCCGGAAACTCGGAGAGGAAAGAGATCTGTATTGAAGACAATGGGAAAGGTATCCCGGCTTCCGATTTTGAAAAAATATTCGAACCATTTATTACTTTTAAGTCTTCCGGCACAGGACTGGGATTGGCAATTGCTAATAAAATTATGGACCTTCATGGATTCGTTTTAGAACTATCTGAAAGCAAACCGGGTAAAACAATATTTAAATTAAAATTTTAGAGTAGACCATGGCAAAGTTATTAATTATCGATGACGATAGATCGATTAGGGAAACACTTCATTCTTATTTTTCGGGCAAAGGTTATAGCGTTGAATCTGCCGATGACGGATTGAAAGGATTGGAAATGGTTGATAGCTTCAATCCAGATGTTATTCTGAGTGATATACGTATGCCAAAACTAACGGGCTTGGAATTACTGGAAAAGTTGAAAGAAGATGGAAAAAATATCATCGTAATATTGATGACGGCCTTCGATGATATGCAAACAACTGTCCAAGCGATACAGAAAGGTGCTTACGATTATCTTGAAAAGCCGATTGAGATAAGTAAACTTGAAATATTAATAAAGCGGGCGTTCGAAAAGAAGGAACTTTCTCAAAAACTTGAAACTGTGGTTGCAGCCGAATCAGAATCATTTGATTTAAAAAATGTGATGATCGGTAAAACGAAAATGATGAAGGATGTTTACAAGAAAATTGGACAAGTGGCAAATAACAAAGTTACTGTCTTAATACAAGGAGAGAGCGGTACCGGAAAGGAATTGGTCGCAAGGGCGATTCACTACAGCGGGTTAACAAAAAATGAACCATTCATCCCGATAAATTGCACAGCCTTGAGTGAATCTTTGCTGGAGAGCGAATTATTTGGACATGTAAAAGGAGCATTTACCGGTTCAATTAAGGATAAGAAGGGAAAATTCGAATTAGCGGGAAGTGGAACAATCTTTTTAGATGAAATATCGGAGATATCCCCATCCCTCCAAGTAAAACTACTCCGGGTTCTTCAAGAAAAAGAATTTGAACACGTCGGCGGAGAACGCTCCATTCCTATTGATGCCAGGATTATTGCAGCTACAAATAAAGACCTTCAAACTCTTGTAAAAAAGGGTGAATTCAGAGAGGATTTATTTTTTAGATTGAGTGTATTTCAAATTGAACTCCCTCCGTTGAAAGACAGAAAGGAGGATATTCCTCTGTTAGTGGAATTTTTATTATCCAAAATTAACGCCGAACTTCACAAATCGGTAACCAAAATTCCCGACGAAACAATGGAAAAAATTATGAAATACAGCTGGCCCGGTAATGTGCGTGAATTGGAGAATACTTTAATGCAAGCCGTGGTCTTATCCAATTCTGATGTTCTAAGTCCCGATGATATTCTCCTGAGGGAAAATCATACAGAAATCCATCAAAAGATATTTGAAACAAATCTATCATTAGCTGAAGTGGAAAAAATTCACATTCAAAGAGTTCTGGATGCGAATAATTGGGATAAACCTACTGCTGCCAAAATTTTGGGAATTTCTCTGCCAACGCTCTACTCGAAAATTGAAAATTACGGATTGAAAAAATAAAACGTAATTTTTACCTACTCAGAATCTAGAATTAAGATTTTTAATTTTTTTAAATTTCTTAAATTTTCATTTATTAAGAATTTTTAAAATGTAGCGTTTTTAGCCGAAAAGAGGATATTTTTTATTGGCACACCTTTTGTCCCGTTCAATCGAATTAAAATGAATTTTAATATGACAATAATGATTTGGCAAATATTTTATCTGATTTTAATAACAACAATTGTTTCAATAATTCTGAAAATTTCAAAAAAATAAGGAATGATTATGATTAAGAAAATTAATATCCTGCTGTTGATCTTGTTTGCATCCGGAATCTGGAATTTGGGATTCCCGCAAAAGATGCAAAAGGATGCGGAATTAAAAAAATTGATTGAGAGGGCAGTGGAAGTAAGTCCAAAATTGAAACTCATCAAACAAAAACAAAAATCAGCCGAAGCTGTTATTCCTCAGGTTTCTAATTGGAAAGATCCTGTTTTAGTTCTCGGATTGAATAACCTCCCGATTAATAGTTTTTCGTTCACACAAGAACCGATGACAGGCAAAGTTGCAGCTTTGAGTCAAGCGATACCATTTCCCGGAAGATTGGACGCCGCCGGTCAATTTAAAGCCAGTGATGTTGAGATCATCGGGAAAGAATTTGAGGATACTAAAAATCAATTGATTGCCGATGTCGAAAAGTTATATTTTGAATTAAGTTTTACCAGGAAAGCTATCGAGGTTACTGAAAAAAACAAATCCTTGTTGAAAAGCATTGAAAAGGTTGTTAGAACAAAGTACGAAGTTGGGAAAGCAAGTCAGCAAAATTTGATCAGAATTACGCTGGAGATAACCAGATTGGATGATAAACTCGAAGAACTTAGAGGAAAAGAAAATTCTCTTGTAGGGGAAATAAATGCCTTGCTTTTATTACCTGAAAATAACAAAATTGAATCGGGCAATTTAGATGAGATTACTCATGGGGAATTTTCTGTAGATTCACTTCTACAAATTAGCATTGATAATCGTCCTGCATTAAAACAAATTCAGCTTTACAAGAATAAATTTAAGATTAAAGAAGATTTGGCGAAATATGATTTCTATCCAAATTTTAACGTTAAGGTACAATATTCCCAAAGGGATGAAATAGCAAAAACGAATACTTCGCTAAACGATTTTGTTTCTTTATTCGTAGGTTTCAATTTGCCCTTAAATTACGGGGGGAAAACAGAAGCCAAAGTTGAAGAAGCGCAGATTCTTCAAAAAGTATTCGACGAAAAATATAATACTCTTCTTCAATCCCTTCAAAAGTCGTTCTCCTCATTGAAGTCGAAATTGGATGAATTGAAGCAACGTGAAATTCTTACTCAGGACGGTTTAATCCCTCAGGCGGAGCAATCGCTAAAAGCTGCTCTTGCAAGTTATCAAGTAGGGGATGTAGATTTCATTAATGTAATTGATTCTCAGAATAGACTTTATCAAATAGAATTGATGCTTTATAAACTGAGAAGTAATTACAATAAAACCATGTCTCAAATTGAATTTTTAACTGGAACCGAATTTTAATTATTATTTATGGAGTTAAACATGACAAAGAAAATTCTGATAATCATTGTAGCGCTTGTGATAATAGGCGGAGGAGCATATTACTTACTTGCACCCTCTTCTGCGACAGATACAAACGTGGTGAAAGAGGAAAAACAACTATATACATGCGGTATGCATCCCGATATTATAGAAGAAGAACCGGGTGATTGCCCAATATGCGGAATGAGATTAGTCCCGCTGAAGAAGAGTAGTTCGACAACCTCCGGTAATAAAGAAAGAAAGATAATTTACTGGCGAGCTCCGATGAATCCTAATGAAATTTATGATAAACCTGGTAAATCCAGAATGGGAATGGATTTAGTTCCGGTTTATGAAGATGAAGTGAGTGGAGAAGGAGTAGTAACTATCGATCCGGCAGTACAACAAAATATGAACGTAAAGTTGGGAAGAGTGGAACAAAAAACAATTTCTACCGAGGTGGTTACAAATGCGGTACTAAAAACAGATGAAAGGAAAGAATATATAGTAACCACTAAAGTTGGTGGATGGGTTGAAAAAATGTACGTTAACTTCACCGGTCAGGAAGTTAAAAAAGGTGAAAAACTGATCGATATCTATTCCCCGGAATTGGTAGCGGCTCAACAAGAATTTTTAACTGCCGTTGAATACAATAAAACCGTGAAAGGGAATTCATATACTGATATATTAGCCAGTGGAGATCAACTGGTGAAAAATGCAAAAAGAAAACTTGAGCTTTTCGATATAAGTCTTAAAGATATTGAACAGTTGGCAAAGACCGGAGAGATAAAGAAATATATGACCATTTATGCACCTTTTGACGGTACGGTTATCCATAAAGGAATCATCGAAGGACAAAAAATAATGCCCGGCACTCCTCTTTTAAAAATTGCCGACTTATCGAATTTATGGCTTATTGCAGATGTTTACGAGTATGAACTTTCCAAAATAAAAGTAGGATCACCGGCAAAAGTAGAATTCAATTATTTGCCAGGAAAAGTATTTAATGAAAAAGTCACTTTTATCTATCCTACTCTGGATGCAAAAACCAGAACAGTAAAAGTAAGAATTGATATAGATAATAAAAACAAGGAATTAAAACCGGATATGTTCGCAAATGTTGTAATTAAGGGTAAAGAATTATCCGGCTATCCTGTTATTCCCGAAGACGCTATAATCCGCTCCGGCAGAAAAGCGATTGTGATTCTTTCTCTCGGAGAAGGTAAATTCAAACCTGTCGAAGTAAAATTAGGCGATTATGCTCAAGGTTATTATCAAATTCTTGAGGGAGCAAGTGTAAATGCAAAGATTGCAGTATCCGCTCAATTCTTAATTGATTCCGAAAGTTCATTGCGTAGCGCAGTCAAACAATTCACTGCATCCCGGAAGGATACTACGGCAATGAATACCGATGGAGAAATGAAGATGGATAAAGCATCCGATGGTGAAATGAAAATGGGAGATGATTCTCATAATCACAAAATGCATATGTCTCATGAGGGCCACGATCATTCGACCCATGCCGGTATTGAAGAAAATATTGTGAGGAAAGGTGTAATTGATTTGAAAGCAATTGATAAAAACAACGATGGAAAAGTATTCCAGGACCCAATGGATTGGAATGTCATTTCTGATAAACCTGGTAGGTGTCCTTTATGTAACATGAAGTTGAGAGAATATACGTTAGATGAAGCAAAGAAAAATTTAATCGATAACGGCTATAAAGTAAAATAAATTTTGGAGATATAAATGCATTCAGATTCAGGAAATAAAGACGGATTAATAGCCAAAATTATAGAATGGTCAATAAATAATAAAATAATGGTTATTATTTTGACTGCTGCATTGGTTTTTGCAGGAATTTGGGCTATTAAAAACACAGCTGTGGATGCTATCCCCGATCTCAGTGACGTTCAAGTAATAATTTACACTGAATATCCGGGGCAAGGTCCGCAAATTGTGGAAGACCAAGTTACGTATCCACTTACAACAAAAATGCTCTCTGTTCCCTATGCAATAGATGTAAGAGGGTATTCATTCTTTGGATTCTCTATGGTCTATATAATCTTCGAAGACGGTACGGATATTTATTGGGCACGCAGTAGAGTGTTGGAATATCTTAGTTCCATTAGCAAAGATCTGCCCGCAAATGTTGCACCTCAATTAGGCCCGGATGCAACAGGTTTGGGCTGGGTTTATCAATACGTGTTAAAATCAAATAAAAGAAGTCTTCAGGAATTACGGTCTATCCAAGACTGGTTTTTGAGATATGAGCTCACGGCTATTCCGGGTGTGTCGGAAGTTGCCAGTATTGGAGGCTACGTCAAACAATATCAAGTTAACGTTGATCCCAATAAACTTGCAAGTTATGGTATCCCGATCACCCAAGTTAAAATGGCAATTAAGAAGAGTAACAACGATGTTGGCGGCCGATTGATGGAGATGGCCGAAACAGAGTTTATGGTTCGTGGACTGGGATATATAAAGAGCAAGGAAGATCTGAAAAATGTTAAAATAGGTGTGAACCAACTGACGGGCACGCCAATATTCGTGAAAGATGTTGCTACTGTTGATATAGGTCCAGAACTAAGAAGAGGATTAGCAGATTGGAACGGAGAAGGCGAAACGGTAGGTGGAATAATCATTCAAAGGTTTGGTGAAAATGGATTGGCAGTAATAGAAAGGGTGAAAAAGAGATTGGATGAATTAAAAGATTCACTGCCTGATGATGTTGAAATTATTACATCTTATGATAGATCCTCTTTGATTCATAGAGCAATTGATAACCTCAGTGATAAACTGTTAGAAGAAAGTATTGTGGTTGCATTAGTTATTATCGGATTCCTATTGCATATAAGAAGTTCCTTGGTAGCGATTTTTACATTACCTACGGCTGTGCTTGCAGCATTATTGGTTATGCATCTTCAAGGTATTAATGCTAATATAATGTCTTTGGGAGGTATTGCCATTGCTATTGGTGCTATGGTGGATGCTGCAATTATTATGGTGGAAAATTCGCATTCACACATAGTAAAAAACAATGAATTACCCGAAGATAAAAGGAAACCTCACTGGGCAGTTATAATGGAATCTTCCAAAGAGGTTGGGCCTTCGATATTCTATTCCCTCTTGGTTATTACCGTTTCCTTTTTGCCCGTCTTTACATTGGAACAACAAGAAGGAAGGTTATTCAAACCACTTGCATTCACAAAAACTTATGCAATGGCTGCGGGTGCAATTCTTGCAATAACAATTACCCCGGTGCTTATGGGATATTTTGTACGTGGTAAAATTCACGGGGAAGAAAATAATCCTATCACAAAATTACTAATGAAAATTTATCATCCTGTAGTTGATTTTGTGTTGAAATTCAGATGGTGGGTGATTGCTGCTTCAGCCGTAATTACCGTTGCCACGTTTATTCCTTTTAATAAATTGGGTTCGGAATTCATGCCGCCTTTGTATGAAGGTGATCTTCTATACATGCCCACAACATTGCCCGGAATCTCGATAACTAAGGCAAGGGAAGTACTTCAAACAACGGATAAAATAATAAAATCATTCCCCGAAGTTGAATCTGTTTTCGGAAAGATAGGTAGGGCGGAAACTGCGACCGACCCCGCACCTTTATCTATGATCGAGACGACAATACGACTTAAACCGAGAGATCAATGGCGGCCAGGTATGACACCGGAAAAACTGGTTGACGAACTCAACGCCGCCGTTCAAATTCCGGGTGTAACAAACGCATGGACAATGCCAATTAAGACAAGAATTGATATGTTATCTACCGGAATTAAAACTCCGGTTGGTATTAAAATTGGCGGACCCGATTTGAACGTTCTTCAAAAAATTGGTAAACAAATTGAAGAAGTTGCCAAAACAATACCCGGAACCAGATCAGCTTATGCAGAAAGGTCTGTAGGCGGTAATTTTGTTGACTTTGATATAGACAGGAATGCTATCGCAAGATATGGCTTGACCATTGACGATGTACAGTCTGTATTCATGTCTGCTGTTGGAGGAATGAATATTACCAAAACTGTTGAAGGTCTTGAAAGGTATCCTGTAAATTTGAGGTATCAAAGAGATTACCGGGATAATTTGGAAGCATTAAAAAGGGTACTTGTTCCAATTCCCGGTGGTGGAAATATTCCATTGGAACAATTAGGCGAATTTAGAGTAGTCAAAGGCCCCCCGGTAGTAAAATCGGAAAACGCCAGACCAAATGCTTGGGTATACATAGACATCAAGGATATTGATGTTGGTACTTACGTGGAAAATGCTAAAAAGGTGATAGCAGAAAAGGTTGATATTCCCGCAGGGTATTCGCTCGTGTGGAGTGGTCAGTACGAATATATGCAAAGAGCAGCAGAAAAATTGGCAGTCGTTCTTCCTCTGACTCTGCTGATTGTAATTCTATTGCTCTACTTTAATACGAAATCATTCGTTAAGACGGGAATAATCTTATTAGCCTTGCCCTTCTCTATGGTAGGTGCTGTTTGGTATCTTTATATCGCCGGATATCACTTGTCTGTAGCAGTATGGGTAGGTATCATCGCACTTCTGGGTGTCTCGGCAGAGACCGGAGTTGTAATGCTGCTATATCTTGACATTGCTTACGAAAATTGGAAGCGTGCAGGCAAACTGAACAACCTCCATGATTTGAGAGAATCCATATTTGAAGGTGCGGTTAAGCGAATTCGTCCGAAAATGATGACAGTCATGACTCTCTTTTTCGGTTTGCTGCCAATTTTGATAGGTCATGGTGCAGGCGGTGATGTTATGAAACGTATTGCCGCTCCTATGGCCGGAGGTATATTCACCAGTTTGATTATGGAACTAACACTTTTCCCGGCAATTTTCTACACAATTAAAAAACGTGGATTGAAAGAAGCCAAAACAAATAAATTTTAAAAATTTAATTATCAACAATAAATAAGAAGGAGAAACACAATGAAAAAATTAACATCAATCATTTTTGCCGTTTTAATGCTGGTTTCAATTAATAGTTTTGCACAAACTAAACAAGACTGCACAAAAACAAAGAAGTGTGAAAAAAAGTCTGAAAAATGTATGAAGGAAATGTCTGATAGCTGTAAAGGCCATATGAAATGTGATAAACACATGAAAGACACGGATAAATGTATGAATAAGAAATGTGATCATAGTAAAATGGATCATGATAAGATGATGAAAGAACATAAAGGAATGGATCATGATAAGATGATGAAAAACATGGATCACAAAGGTATGATGCATGGCCAGATGGGAAATCATATGAAAATGGACGACATTGTTAGGAAAGGCGAAATTGATCTTAAAGCCATTGATAAAAATAATGACGGTAAAGTATTCCAGGATGTAATGGATTGGAATGTAATTTCAGATACTCCGGGAACTTGCCCGGTATGCGAAATGAAATTAAAAGAAGTAACCCTTGACCAAGCAAAAGACAATTTGATTAAACATGGATTTAAAGTAAAATAATTATTGGG
>CAZULK010000116.1:0-8680 GCA_964621225.1 uncultured Melioribacteraceae bacterium
ATTTAAAGAATAAATATTTTTTTATTTAGTAATAAAAAATTTATTTTTAGAATTTAAAGAACCGATCCTTTGGGACGGTTACTGATTTACTCACATAATTGATCTTAAGGACTTGATCGGAAGGACGAGTACCTGTGAATGAAGATAAAATTCCGTATTTGATTATCGGCGGCGGTAAGCTTGCCAGTCATCTCTGCTCATACTTTTCCATGTTGGGAATTGAGTACTTGCAGTGGACTCGCAGTTCGGGCGAACCCCCGGAAACAAAATTACATTTCTGCGAGAAGATACTTCTGGCAATTCCGGACAAAGAATTGGAAAAAGAAATTCAAATAATTTATCCCGCCATTTCGGATGAGCAGATGATTATTCATTTCTCCGGAGCATTAAGCTTTTCGAATGCAGAATCGGTACACCCCTTGATGAGTTTCTCCGGCAATCCATATGATTTGGAGACATACAAATCAATTCCATTCTGCACAATTAAAGGGAGAAAAACATTTCCGGAAATATTCCCCGAATTGCCGAATAAATATTTTGAAATTGAAGAACCGGACAAAATACTTTATCACGCTCTTGTTTCTATGGCGGGGAATTTCACAACGATATTATTGAAAGATGTATTTAATAAGTTGAAAGAAATCGGAGTTGCAAAACAAAATCTTCAACCCTATTTATTACAAACATTGAACAATGTGTGCAATTTGGATGATGCACTCACCGGACCTTTTTCGCGGAAAGATTTTAATACTATTGAACTCCACAAAAATGTTTTGAGAGATTCACATCTTTATGAATTGTACGATGCATTTTTTAAGTACTATTTCGAAAGGAGAGAATTAGTTGAAAGCGATAACTGAATTTCAAAAATATAAAATTGAAAATAGAAAAATATCTATGGTTACTTGCTACGATTACTGGTCTGCTTCAATAATAAACGATAGTGATATTGATGCGGTTCTGGTTGGAGACAGTGTGGCAATGGTAATGCATGGATACGAAAACACAGTGAACGCTACAGTTGATATGATGGTCATCCATACCATGGCTGTAAGGCGAGGTTTGACGAATAAAGTCCTAATTGCGGATATGCCTTTTCTCGCCCATAAAAGGAGCAGGGAATTTTTGATCGAAGCTACAGATAAAATTTTCAAGGCCGGAGCGCAAGCAGTAAAAATTGAGGGTGCAGGTGATACATTATACGATATTGAATTTCTCACCAATTCCGGGATCCCGGTAATGGGACATTTGGGATTAACCCCTCAATCGGTTCACAAATTCGGTGGGTTTAAATTGCAAGGAAAGGAAAACAGTGAAGCCGAAAAATTAATTCAAGATGCAAAGCAATTGGAAAGAGCAGGGTGTTTTGCCATTGTGCTGGAGATGATACCCTCATTTTTAGCAAAAGAAATTACAGACAATCTATCAATTCCTACAATAGGAATCGGAGCGGGGAATGCAACTTCCGGACAAATTCTTGTTTTACAGGACCTGTTAGGCTTGACGAAAGCATTCAGCCCGAAATTTTTGAGGAAATATATGAACGGCTTCGACGAAATAAAAACAGCATTGAACAATTACGTTAAAGATGTAAAAGAAATAGAATTCCCCTCGGAGGTTGAAAGCTACTAATGGAAATAATAAAAACAAAAGAAGAGTGGATTGAAAAATTAAAAGTATTAAACGACAGTACAATTGGATTTGTCCCCACAATGGGTGCTTTGCATGAAGGGCATTTATCATTAATAGAAAAATGCCAAACTGAAAACGATATATCAGTTGTTAGTATATTTTTGAATCCTACTCAATTTGATAATAAAGAGGATTTGGAAAAATATCCGTCTTCAATTGAGGATGATATTTCAATTCTGAAAGAGAAGAACGTTGACTTCCTCTTTTTACCCGATTATGATTATATATATCCGGATGGTTACAGATATTCCGTAACTGAAAATGAATTCAGCAAACAACTGTGCGGGGCGAGTAGACCCGGGCATTTTAACGGAGTGCTGACGGTGGTGATGAAGTTGTTTAATATTATCTTGCCACACAGAGCATATTTCGGCGAAAAAGACTATCAGCAATTGAAATTGATTGAAGGGATGGTGGATGCTTTTTTTATGGATGTTGAAATAGTACCGTGTAAAATAATACGTGAAGATGACGGACTGGCAATGAGTTCGCGAAATTTGAGACTGACTGAAGATGAGAGAAAAATTGCACCAAAATTCTATCAAATTCTCTCTTCAGGTTTGAACGATGAGGAAACGAAAATCAAGTTGGAAGAAGCGGGATTTAAAGTGGATTATATTCAAACAATAGACGATAGAAAATTCGGAGCAGTATTTTTAGGAAATGTGAGGTTAATAGACAATGTACAAATATAAAATTTTGATTAAAATAACCGGCTCCATAGCTGCATATAAAGCTGCCTATTTGGTATCCAAACTGGTTCAAAACAATTTTGAAGTGAAGGTGGCAATGAGCAACTCCGCAATGAAATTTATAGGCGCAGCAACTTTCGAAGGATTGACCGGTCATGAAGTTTATTCCGATCTTTTCGAATCCGGAAAGACTATGAGTCATATTGATTTGATGAAGTGGGCAGATTTGGTGATAGTTGTTCCGGCAAGTGCGAATACGATAAACAAATTTGCAGCGGGAATAGGAGACAATTTGATAACATCGTTATTTTTAGCAAAAATTCCAGGCAAACCATATCTTATTGCTCCGGCAATGAACAAGAATATGCTTGCTCATCCCGCTACTCAACAAAGTATTGAAAAGCTTAAAGAATGGGGAGTTAAACTTTTACCGACCGAAAGCGGAACGCTTGCCTGCGGCGATGAAGGAGAAGGAAAATTATTGAATCCCGATGAAATATATAAATTTATCCTCTCGGAGTTAAGAAATTCCAATACTCAAAAGAGAATATTGATTACCTCGGGTGGAACAACGGAAAACATTGACGGAGTAAGATTTATCTCGAATATGTCCACCGGTAAAACGGGCTCGGCTTTGGCGGATAAATTTTTTATTGAAGGTTTCCAAGTTGATTTTCTTTATGCCGCCAGCAGCCAAATTCCCCAAATGCCTGTTAATAAATTTCCGTATAAATCTTTCGCGGATTTAAAAGATAAACTATTTGATTTGCTTGGAAAGAATGATTACGATCTCGTGATTCACTTATCTGCCGTTAGCGATTATTCTCCTGTTGAGTTGGAAGTGGAAAATAAAAGATTCGAGATACCTTTGGATAATAAGCTTCGCTCCGATGCAACGGAGTTAAACGTTAAATTCAAAAAAAATGAAAAGCTTGTTAACAGAATAAGGGAACATTCAAAAAATAAGAATGTGAAACTAGTGTCATTTAAATTACTAGAGTTCGACGAGCAGGGAAGAGCGGAAATGGAAATATCAAAATTATTTTCGCACTCGCATTCGGACATGGTTGTGTTCAACTCTTTGAACAATCGCCCCAACAACACCCAAAGGAATTTTACAATTTATACTCAAAACGGAAATAAACTATTTGCCGAAACTACGGATGAATTGGCAAATGAAATTATTAATAATCTATTAACGGAGAAATAATGATACTTACTTTGGATATAGGAAATACACAAATTTTCGGTGGTGTTTTTTTGAAAGATGAATTGGTACTTCAATTCCGCAAAACCGCCCGTCAGCAATTTTCATCAGACGAAATCGGATTGTTTTTGAAGGGAGTGCTTCGCGAAAACGGATTCGATCCCAACGGAATAAAAGCAATTTCAATCTGTTCCGTAGTGCCGGATAAAATGCATTCAATAAGAAATGCATGTATGAAATATTTTGAGATTGATCCTTTTGTATTGAAACCCGGTGTAAAAACCGGATTGAAAATCAGGTATCGGAATCCGGTGGAAGTTGGTGCTGACAGAATTGCAAATGCCATAGGAGCAATTAAATCTTATCCGAATCAGAATATCATAGTGGTTGATTTCGGCACGGCAACCACATTCTGTGTGATAAGCAAAGAAAAAGAATATTTGGGGGGAATTATTATCCCCGGAATCAGAATTTCGATGGAATCTTTGGAAAAGGAAACGGCGCAACTCCCGAGAGTGGAAATTAAGGAAATTCAAAATGTAGTAGGAAGATCGACCGTGGAATCTATTCAATCGGGATTGTATTTCGGTCAGATTGGAATTGTGAATGAAATTACAAAGAGAGTTACGGTGGAATCATTCCAAGGGGAAACACCTATAATTATTGGCACCGGCGGGTTTTCTAGCTTATTCGAAAATGCCGACCTTTTCCACGAAACCAGAAAAACTTTGGTGCTTGAAGGATTATTGGAAGCGTATAAATTAAACGAAGGGAATAATTGATGCAGCGGGTTTTATTAAAATCAAAAATACACAGGGCAACTGTTACTGATGCTGATTTGAATTACGAAGGGTCTATCGCAATAGATCCCGAATTGTGCAAAGCAGCGGATCTGTATGAGTTCGAAAAAGTGGATATTTATAACATAACTAACGGTGAAAGATTTTCCACATATGTTATTTACGGAAATAAAGGGGATATAACTTTGAACGGCGCTGCGGCGCGTAAAGTTCACAAAGGAGATCTGATAATCATTGCCTCTTATTCTGTGTATACCGAAGATGAAGCAATGGAGCATAAACCAAAATTAGTGTTTGTTGACGAAAATAATAAAGTGAAGGAGTTGCATGAAACCATCCAAGTTTGATACCGATTTTTTGATTATTGGGAGCGGCTTGGCGGGATTGTTTGCGGCTTATAAAGCCTCCAAATTTGGCAATGTCACAATTGTAACTAAATCCGATTATAAGCTTAGCAGTTCATGGTATGCACAAGGAGGAATTGCAGCAGCGCTTGGTGAGCAAGATTCGCCGGAAAATCATTTTAATGATACTATTATTGCCGGAAGGGGATTGTGTGACGAAAAAGCGGTTAATATTCTTGTTAACGAAGGAAAAGAAGCCGTAAAAGAGTTGATTGAATTGGGAATGGACTTCGACAAAGACGGAAAGCAACTTCTATTTGGTTTGGAAGGTGGACATTCCCACAGAAGGATATTACACGCATCCGGTTCGGCTACCGGACAGCACGTTGTTCAGTTTTTAATTGAGAAAATCTCTTCAATTAAGAACGTGAAATTTCATTTTAATACTCAAGCAATAAAATTGATTGTTGATCAGGGCAGGGTTTCCGGATGTGTTGCAATTGATTTGAAAAACAAAAAAATGTTACACTTCAATTCAAGGAATACAATTTTAGCTACGGGAGGATACAGCCGGATATATGCCCGGAGTACAAATCCCGATTCGGCAATTGGAGAAGGAATTTGGCTTGCTGCGGATGCCGGGGTAAAAATTAGGGATATGGAATTCATTCAATTCCACCCAACGGCTTTTTATTCTACTCAAGGAAATACTTTCTTGATTTCCGAAGCTGTAAGGGGAGAAGGTGCACATTTGCTTAACTCCGCCGGAGTTCGATTCATGAAAGATATTCATGAGTTAGGTGAATTGGCCCCAAGGGACATAGTTGCCAAATCAATTTTCAATGAGATGCGAAAGTCCAATGCGGATAATGTTTATCTTGATATGCGGCATTTGGACGAAACAAAAATCAGGCAAAGGTTTGCTAATATTGTAGATAAGCTTGAGGAGAACGGAGTTGATTTCAAAAAGGATTTAATTCCGGTTGCACCGGCTGCACATTATTCTATAGGAGGAATAGAAACAGACTCCGAAGGAAGGACGAATATTAGCAATCTTTATGCATGTGGGGAATGCAGTTCAACGGGAGTGCACGGTGCAAACAGATTAGCAAGTAATTCTTTGTTGGAATGCTTGGTGTTTGCAAAAAGAGCGGTTCGATCAGCCGTATTATCTTATTCGAACCACATCGAAGCTCCTCCTTTGTACATCGATAAAATTTACTATGATGAAAAGGAGCAAAAAAAGTATAAGAATATTTCGGAACAAATATCCGCGCTCCTTAATTCATACGCAGGGATTTTGAGGAACGGTTACGAATTATATTCATCGTTATTGGAATTAAGAAAATTGAAAAGCAAATTGAACATGGATGAATATCATTCAATCATTTCTTCGGGACTAATAAATATTGCAGAGATGATATTGCGCGCATCTATAGAAAGATGTGAGAGCAGGGGAGTTCACCAAAGAGCCGATTTCCCTGAAGTCAGTGACAATTTTTTAGGTCACTTTGCATTTGAGAATGATCAATTAACATTCGAGGAAATTCATGGAGACAGAAGAAAAATTAATTGCCTGGGCGAAACCTTTAATTGATTTAGCTATTAAAGAAGATGTCGGTTCCGGAGATATTACTACTGATGCAATTATTCCGGAGGATAGAACAACTACTGCTTTATTAATATCGAAGGCGGACGGTATAGTTGCCGGACTTCCGGTGGCGAAAGCCGTTTTTAATACTATTCGTAAAAAATCGGTTTTATGGATAATGTATAGACGTGAAGGTGATAGGGTTAAGCCGGGTGATGTTATTGCCGAATTAAAAGGGAATTACAGAACACTACTCACCGGTGAAAGAATTGCCCTTAATTTTTTACAAAGAATGAGCGGTATAGCCACAATCACATCAAAATTTGCAACTGAATTGGAAGGTACAAAAACAAAATTATTGGATACGCGGAAAACCTTACCCGGCTTTAGAATGTTGGATAAATACTCGGTTAAAATTGGTGGCGGTAAAAACCACAGACTGGGACTCTTTGATATGGTTATGATTAAAGATAATCATATTAAAATTGCAGGTGGCATATTAAATGCAGTTAAAAGTGTAAGGGATAAGTACGGAGATGAACATAAAATTGAAGTGGAAACCACAAATTTAACGGAAGTGGAAGAAGCATTAAATGCCGGAGCCGATATAATTATGTTGGACAATATGAGCTTGGAATTAATGTCCGAAGCTGTTTCGGTGGTTGGCGATAAAGCGGAAACGGAAGCCAGCGGAAATGTATCGCTCGATAATATTAAACAAATCGCACAATGCGGTGTGGATTATATCTCCGTGGGTGCTTTGACCCACTCCGTGAAAGCGATGGATATTAGTATGAAGATTAAATAGGAGAAAAAAGATGAAGGAAAATTTAATCGAAGAAATTTTAGAGTTGAAGGAAAAGAAAAATGCCGTAATTCTTGCTCACAATTATCAGATTCCCGAGGTACAGGATATTGCTGATTTTGTTGGGGATTCTTTGGGGTTGTCCAAACAAGCGGCAGCAACGGATGCGGAAATGATTGTATTTTGCGGTGTCCATTTTATGGCGGAAACAGCAGCAATAATATCGCCTGATAAAAAAGTAATTATTCCGGACTTGGAAGCTGGTTGTTCATTGGCAGATTCCATAAATGCCGAAGAGCTTAGAAAGTGGAAATCCGAACATCCGGGTGCGGTAGTGGTATCGTATGTAAACACAACTGCCGAAGTCAAAGCTTTAACCGATTATTGTTGCACTTCGTCAAATGCCGTTCAAGTAATCAACGCCATACCAAAGGATAAGGAAATATTATTCCTTCCCGATAAATATTTGGGGGCATACGTAACTCAAATGACGGGAAGAAAAATTCATATATGGGACGGCGCTTGTCACGTTCACGAAAAAATTGGTGATGTTAGTTTTGATGAAAGTAAAAAGCTTCATCCAGATGCGGAATTTTTAGTACACCCGGAATGCGGTTGTTCTTCCAGTTGTATGCTTAAATCGCTCGACAAATGTTCCGACAATGTTCATATTTTTTCCACGGAAGGTATGATAAACTATGTGAACGAATCTCCAGCCAAGGAATTTGTAATCGCTACCGAAATTGGAATTCTGCATAGGATGAAAAAAGCAAATCCCGATAAAAAATTCTTCCCCTTGAGCGAAAATTCGGTTTGTGAATACATGAAGAAAATAGATCTGGAAAAACTACGCGATGCCCTCTACTATGAGCAATATCAGGTGAAAGTAGATGCTGCATTGGTGGAAGAAGCCAAGCGTCCGATTGATAAAATGTTGGAAATAATTTAATTATTGCCGGATGGGAATTAACGGCTGAACCTCCGTTAAGATGGATAAATTCCTGTCCGGCAGCCATATAATTTGACTAAATGTCTTATTTGTCGCTATATTTACACTTCTCTTAATATTCATCTACTATTTTATAGCACTTAATTCGAAAGGAAAACCATGAAAAAGAAAAATAGACGAGAATTTCTCTCTACTTCAGCAAAAGGGTTGGGCCTTTTTGTAGCAGGAGGTTCAATGATACAATTTTTGAACGCATGCTCGAAAGATGAGAATCCTGTCTCAAACGAGCCGAAAGATTTCACTATAAATATTTCCGATTCTAAATATTCTGCTTTACAGAATATTGGTGGTACAGTTACTCTTTCCGCAAATGATTTAAGTGGCTTGCCCGACAATGGAATTTTTCTGATTCGTGCTACCGAGACTGAGGTGACAGTATTGAGTAGAACCTGTACACATCAAGCCTGTCAGGTCGGGCCGTTTAATGGCTCTACTGCCTCATGTCCGTGTCACGGATCGGCATTCAACACAGCCGGAACTGCGGTTAAAGGGCCTGCCACAGGTTCATTAAGAAAATATAATTCAACTTTGAGTGGGAAT
>CAZULK010000117.1:0-8644 GCA_964621225.1 uncultured Melioribacteraceae bacterium
TACTTGGAACCACGCACACACTCGCCAATGGTAAAACGTAACTTAACAATTGATGATCCAGATAACCCGTTACGGTGATTCTGGAGAGTTCCTCTTCCTCGAGTTTTCTGAAATATTTTTTAACATCGATTCTTTCAACAAATTCTCCGGAATATGCGCAAGCTTCCAATTGAGTCAAATCCCCATCACGAAATGCCTGAAGCATTCCCTCGATATTTTCCCTATATGTACCGAATCCGATTAATAACAATCTAGCCTTCGGAACTTTATCGAATAGAATAGGAGCTATTGAAAGGAGTTCCCCAACACCTTTGGCTTTCAAAAATTTCCCGAAATAAACTATCACAGGTTCATCCGGCTTTATGAAATTCCACCGTTGCGGCAGATCTGAATCTACAACTCTCTGGTTATATGTTTCTCCCAATTTGGATAGTTTTTTGAAATATTCCCCATAGCTTAAGTCTTTACAACGGGGAACCTCCATATTTCTTCTGCCAGTTGGGTCTTCTTCAATCACGTCTTTTACTTTATTTAAAAATTCTTTTTGACTTAATTCGAAATCATTGTTGATATTAAAAATTTCCGGATCCATTCCGGGGGGTACAATAACTAATTTATTTTTTAAATCGAGTTCATTCTTATAAGAGTTAAAAACTTCCATTACCCTGTCATATATATGTATGGTTCCGGCAATAATATGACGTGCGCCACTTAAGCCCTCCACGGCATATTTCATAAATTCAGGGTGAGGAACGAGCGTATATTCCAAGGCACTGCCGTGTATTTTAGAATCGAAAGGTATATCTGTGCCTTCCAATCCACGCTTAGCTATTACGGGACTTAAAATAGCATGATTTGTAAATACGCGATCAACCTTTTGTTTTGAAACAACTTTTTTAAGTGCAGTTGCTGTTAATGAGATATGATTTTCAATTTCTTCTTCAGTCATGTCCGGTATTGTTTTTACGATGTATCCTTCATACTTATCGAATACATAAACGGGAAGTAAGTCCTTTATATCCGGAACTATAACTCTCAACTTTCCGGCAGAAGGTTCATTGTTGGGTATCTCTTGACCGGGAGCAAAATATTCATCAACGAAATCTAAATTTTGCGCATCCCGGTCCTGGCATAAAACAGTTACCGAATGCCCGAGCTTTTTCCAACTCTTGGCAATATTTGCAACGTAAATGTTAGAGCCGGTACCTTGTAATAGATATCCATGTATTATAACAATATGCATACCACTCCCTCCGAAAAAAAATATTTATAATAAAATCAGTCCAAATTTATTGGACATAAACAAATTTCATTTTCATTATGTTTCTTGAATAATTACTAGTATCAAAGAATTGTTTTCCAAAGGCAGCTTCACAAAATTAATCTTATATTTATTTGATGGAATATCTTTCCCGATTACGGATGAAACAATTTCCGTGTTCATTTTTTTCTGCAATTCTTCTAACAGTTCAAGAAATGAATTTTCGTCATAATCTTCCAACAATTCGCTGAAACTTCTTCCTTCCACATCGGAACCGGAATAATTGAATTTTATGCAAAATGATTTATTGGTCTTTGTAATTTTACCCGCAACATTTAATAGCACCATTGCATTGGGAGTATGGGAAAAAATAAATCTGTAAATATATTCGCTTTCAGATAATTTCTTTTCTTGTTCCGTTTCTTTGGTTACGTCCATCATCGAAACAAGTACAAGGGGCTTTGTAGGATCTTCCGTAATTAATTTCTGGTTGAATCGAACAAATATCGGTGTGCCGTCTTTTTTCCGGCACTTATTTGTTTCCGTCATAGATTTAACCTTTTCCAATCGAAGAATATTTTCTATCCAACCGGAATTATTAATATTTATCTTGAGTCTGATGATATTGTTGTTTATCAACTCATTTTTATCGTAACCGAATATTTGTGAGACTTGAGAATTAGCATCCAGTATAATTCCGTTTTTATCCAGCAGCATTTTACCTTCTTGACTGAATTCAAAAATGTCGCGGTATTTTTTCTCCGATTCTTCAATCTTCTGCTGGCTCAGTCTTTTTTCCGTAATGTCTCTAGTAATAACAAGAATTGATTCCAGTTCATCATACTCGTTTTTTATTAGAGTTACGGATAATGAACCACGGAAGTACTCTCCATTCAATTTTTTAAGTGTATATTCAACCCTTTCTCCGTCACTTTTGCCAATAACAATTTTCTGAAATCTTTCTTTGGCTATCGGTAATTCCGATGGGTGAACATAATCAAAAACACTTTTGCCCAATATCTCGCTCTCATCTTTAGCGGCATACATTTTTACGGCTGCAGGATTGCAAAATGTTATTCTGCCGTCAAGTCCTATTACTTTAATTGAATCAATGGAAGAACGCAAAAGCAGCTCGTACATTTTGTTTTTTTCGTCCAGCTCTTTTTTCAGCTTATTCGTTTCATTAATGGAATCCATTAATTTATCGATCATATTTTGCTTGTCAATCGTCCTTTCCCTAATTTTTTCTTCCAAGTTTTTACTGTAATTTTTAATCCTGGATTGATATTCTTTTATTTCCGTAATATTTCTTGCCGAAGTAATCACATGTTGAACTTCATTGTTTTTATCGAACTCCGGCATTAATAACCAATCAATCCAAACATTATTTTCCGGTAATTCGAATTCAATTCTATTAGTTTCCTTTGTTTTGAATACTTTGTCAATCGCTTTTTCCCACATTACAACTAAATCTTCGGGGAATCCCAAATCCCTGTGTGTTTTCCCCAACATATCTTCCGGTTCTATGGGTAGCAGATCTTTTATGGCCGGATTTACATATAGATGTTGATGCTCCTTATTGAAACGCATTATTACATCTTTACTTTGTTCGGCAAGAGTTTTGAAAGTTTGCGTGTCTTCGGTTATTTCAACCGCAACATGTTTTAATTCGTTATCCACCGGATAAAAATTTGTTAATAAATAACCGATTCTTTTATTGGTGTTTTTATACAGTAAGTGTATATTTTTGAGAGGTTTTTCAGTTTCGAACACTTCTTGAATTGCTTTTTTAGCCGTATTTACTTCTTTTTCATCATAAAGAAGACTGGTATAATTATTGACATCATTTGAGGACAACAGGTGTTTTTTTTCAGCCGATAAATTTTTATATATTATTGTTAAATCTTGAGAAATAATTAAGATTGAAGTAGATAGATTGTGAAGTAAATTTTGAACTTGCCGTTTTTCTCGTAATTCTTCTTTTAGTCTTTTAATTTCTTGTAAAGCAGATTGTAAATTGAAATTGTCATTTTTCATCGGGAACCAATAAATAGTTGATATATGAACATAAAAATAATAAATATTTTCATTTATTTTTTCTTAATTGCCGAAGTTTTTGCGGGCATCGGAAATAATAACGAAGCGGCAACCAGGGATACTGCAATGTATTTAAAAAATCCCCTGTACCAAAGACGGATTGAAATGTTTAAGATTTCAAAGTTAAAATCTGCAAAAATTGTGATGCTGGGTAATTCACTCACAGAAGGAGGTAATTGGTCGGATCTTCTAGGAAGGCGGTCCGTTGCAAACAGAGGAATCACGGGTGATATTCTTGAGGGTTACCTTCACAGAATGGAATATGTCACAAAATTGAAACCAAAAGTCTGCTTTATCGAAGGGGGAATAAACGATATTTATAATTGGGTTCCGGTAAAAAAGATTTATCAGAATTATAAAAAAGTTATTGAAATATTAAGGAAAAATAAAATAAAACCAGTAATCCAATCTACTTTGTATACGGCTAGGCATTGGGGTAAAGAGTGGTTGGAATCCCACAATCCCGGTACCAAACCGGAGGAAGTAAATAGAGAAAGAAATAGAGAAGTGGATAAATTAAATGCACTGTTAAGGGAATACGCAAGAAAAAATAAAATTATTTTTATAGATTTGAATTCTAAAATGTCTTCCAGGGGATTTCTGAAAAACTCTTACACCTGGGACGGGGCACATCTGAATGCAAAAGGATATAGGATTTGGGCTCAAGAGGTCATTAAAGTTTTAAATAAATTGGGATTATAAAGGGAATAGATATGGAAAATAAAATCAAACAACCGGTAAAGTTGATACTGCTCACCATAGTATTTGCATACATGTGGTCGTTTCTTCCTGAAGATCAGGAATTATTCGGAATTAAATTGCGTCATGTTGATATACTTAAAGACTTAAAACCTTCTGCTCAAAACATAGAGCAAGACGATCAGATTTATGAAGAATACGAGGATTATTTAAAAGAATATCAAGAAATGATGGAAGAGGATTCTTCGGATCAGTCAAGTAATTTTAAACTCGGTTCATCCGGCAGATTGGCATCATTTAATTTCTTGAATACTGCCGATCTTTTGTCAAAAGGATTGGTCAATTCACGCAAGCAAGTGGAAACCAAAGAGCAGAAGATTACAGGAAATATTCATCAGCTAAAAACTTTTTTTGATGCTCTTAAAAAATCGAAATCGCAAGTAGTCCGCATTGCACATTTCGGCGATTCGGGTATAGAAGGTGATCTGATGACTGCCGATTTCAGAGAAAGATTCCAAGAAAAGTTTGGTGGAATGGGAGTTGGCTGGGTATCCATTACAAAACCGGATGCAAGCTTCAGAATGAGCACTAAAATGACTGCATCTTCCAATTGGGAATCTGCTGCGCTCTATTCGAGCAATCCGAAAAATTATCCGTTGGGAATTAGCGGTGAAATTTATATTCCCCAAAGCAGCGCTTGGGTTCAATATGAAACTACAAGATATTATCCGCATACAAGAAATTTTAAAACGGTTAGATTATTTTATAGTCACACGGACAGAACTGAATTGAGATATTCTTTTGACAGGTCGAAGGCAAAAACTGCCAAACTAAAGAAAAGCGGCGAGAGAGTTAAGATGGTGGAATTCTCCGCACCAAAACCTGCCCGGAAACTGAAAGTTGAATTCCCGGGTAATTCGGGATACTATTACGGACTAACTCTCGAAAACGGTCCGGGTGTTTATATCGATAACTTCCCATTGAGAGGAAATTCAGGTGTGGATTTGAATCAAATTCCAACTGCTGTTCTGAAAGACTTTTCGAAATACTTGGATTATAAACTCATCATACTTGAATTTGGTTTGAATGCCATAGGTATGATAAAAAGAAATTACAAATGGTATGTGAGAGAAATGGTTAATGTTATAAACCATCTGAAAAAAGCCTATCCCAATGCAAGCTTTCTTATGATCGGAGTTCACGATAAAAGCTCACGAAGAAATGGAAAATTCATGAGTGACCCCGCGATTTATAAATTGTTGAAAGCACAGTTGGAAATTGTGAAGGAAGCCGATATCGCTTACTGGAACTTGTTCGAAGCAATGGGCGGTAAAAATTCTATGCATAAGTGGGTTAAAAACAATCCTCCTCTTGCAAGCCACGATCACCTCCATTTTAACTTACAAGGAGCTAAGATAGTGAGTAAAATGTTGATGAAAGCGTTAATGGATGTAAGAAAAAGAGTAAGATGATTTCAAAAAAGCCGTCCCCGACGGCTTTTATTTTTTTTGACATTTCTAAAATATTTTAGTAAAATGCATAAGTTTATTATGAAAGGGCATCATGGAAGAAGGAATAATTAAATTTATATATAAATTTAATTTCCGCGATGGTAGAAAACAGACCTTCGAGATAGATTTGGACGAGCAAACTCTGGCTCCAACCAAGGGCTTTCCTAAAAACCCGCCCGAATGGGCAAAGATGTCTTATTTCAGGTGTAACAATTGTACCCTCGATCCGGAAACACATCAATATTGCCCATTGGCAGCATATTTATCAGAAGTTATTGAGTTTTTTAACGATACTCCTTCTTTCGAAAAGGCTGTAATTATTGTGGAAAATAATGACCGTGGCACTTATAAATACACAGCTGTTCAAGCCGGAGTCTCCAGTTTGATGGGTATTATTATGGCGGTTAGCGGTTGCCCGGTTGTAGGAAAGTTGAAACCGTTGGTAAGATTCCACCTTCCTTTTGCTTCTTTGGATGAAACTGAAGTAAGGGTTCTTTCAATGTATATCCTTGCCCAATATTTCCATTTTAAGGATGGGGAGGAAACCGATTGGTCTATGGAAAATTTGAAAAATCTTTATCAGGAAATTGCAAAAGTAGATCGTAACATTGTGGAAAAACTCGCAACGATTGAAATGAAAGATACAAACAGAAATGCTGTAATTGCACTCAGCAATTATGCAGACTTCATTTCAATTAAATTGAGTGACGAAGAAATTGATGCCCTACGTGATTTCGTAGGCGAATTTTTAACAATATAATTAGAATCTCCCCTCTATTTCCGTATTGCAATAACCACATCTATTTCCATCCATTTTAACATTCATTACCGAATGCCAATCTCTGGTGATAATTGCTTGCTTGCATTGGGGACAGTACGTTGTTTGTCCTTCTATGTTGTGAACGTTTCCAACATAAACATAGTTGATTCCTGTTCTGATTGCTATTTCCCTTGCCCTGTCCAATGTGCTCGAAGGTGTTCTCGGTTTATCCAACATTTTAAATGTGGGGTGAAAAGCCGTAAAATGAATTGGCACATCGGGACCGACATTATTTAACACCCATTCCGATAATTGTGTTATTTCTTCATCCGAATCATTTTCCCCGGGTATCAATAAAGTGGTCAATTCAATCCAAACGTTGCTCTCATCATGTAACCACTTTATTGTATCCAGTATAGGCTGGAGATGTGAAAAAGTTAGTTTGTGATAAAAAGTTTCCGTGAAAGCTTTTAAGTCAACGTTTGCAGCATCAATGTATTTATAAATGTCCTTTCTTGCTTCCGGAGTTATGTAGCCGGCAGTAACCATCACGGTTTTTATTCCTTCTTCATGAGCAAGTTTGGATATGTCAATTACATATTCTCCAAAAATAGTAGGATCATTATAAGTGAAAGCAATCGATTTGGTCTTATATCTTTTTGCAAGTTGAACCACTTGTTCCGGTGTGGCAAATATAGCTCCGGCTTCGTCCAATTTAGCTTTACTCATATGCCAATTCTGGCAGAACTTGCATCCCAAATTACAACCCGCTGTACCGAAACTTAAAATTTGAGAACCGGGATAAAAATGATTCAATGGTTTTTTCTCTATCGGATCCACTGCAAAACCGGTAGGACGTCCATATCCGGTAGCATACATTACTCCGTCAATATTTTCCCTTACAAAGCAGAATCCCTTTTGTCCTTCGCCCAAAGTGCAATAGCGTGGACAAAGGGTGCAGAGCAATTTCCCATTCGGAGCAACCTCCCACCAATTAGCTTTATGCAAGTCCACTGTTTTCATATTACTTCAAAATGAACCCAAGTTCTTCTTTCATTATCTGTTATCGGCGCACCGGCGGTAAATATCATAACATCACCCGGCGACACTTTGCAGATTTTTTTCAATTTTTCTTTTGCTTCGGCTATTGCTTTGTTTTCATCATCAATGTTTTCTAAATAATAAGGGAATATCCCTTTATACAAGTTCAAAGCACCTAGCGTTTCTTTTTTATCTGTGAATGCATATATCTGTGCATCGGGTCTGTATTTTGCAATCAATTTTGCCTTCCTACCGTAATGTGTAAATACTACTATCGCTTTTGCTTTTACTTGCTGGGAAATATCAACAACAGCCCTACCGGTGGAATCAAATAAATTGTCTATTGTATTTTCGGGAATTGCAAAGTTCACATTCTGGTTGAATTCGGTCTGTCCCTCGGTTCTGTAAAGTATATCGTCCATAATTTGAACTGCTCTGAAAGGGAACTTACCAACTGAAGTTTCGGCGCTCAGCATTACCACATCAGTCCCGTCGAAAACGGCATTGGCAACGTCGGAAGCTTCCGCCCTCGTAGGTACAGGATTATTAACCATCGATTCCAGCATCTGAGTTGCGGTAATTACAAGTTTACCGTAAGAATTGCATTTTCTTATAATTTTTTTCTGAATGATCGGAACTTCCTGTGTATTCATTTCCACACCCAAATCGCCCCGGGCAACCATTATGCCGTCACTCACATTTAAAATTTCGTCAAAGTTATCTACTGCTTCCGGCTTTTCTATTTTTGCAATTACCGGAATTTTTTTATTATGCTCGTCCAACCAATTTTTTAGCTCTATAATATCATCCTTTGATCGAACAAAAGATAATGCAACAAAATCTATATGATGTTGCAACGCAATTTCCAAGTTTGATTTATCTTTATCAGTAAGGGCTGGTGTTGAAATTTTCATTCCGGGCAAATTCATCCCTTTGCGTGGTTTTAATATTCCGCCGTTCAATATTTTACATCGTACTTCATTCCCGTTAACTTCGATAACCTTCAACTTCAACAGTCCATCGTCAATTAAAATAATATTTCCTTTTTTGGCATCGGCAGGGAGATTAGTATAACTTGTGGAAATTCTTTCGCTGTTACCTTTAATATTATCTGTGGTTATAATAATCTCTTTTCCAGTATCGAGATAAATGCTTTCATCCTCCAATTCTCCCACCCGTATTTTAGGACCTTGCAAATCAATTAAAATTGCAATGTGTGCGCCCGAATTATTTGTGGCTTCATTAATGTTATAAAATATTCTTTCGAAATATTCC
>CAZULK010000118.1:0-8573 GCA_964621225.1 uncultured Melioribacteraceae bacterium
GTAAAAATTCTGTCCTATTATTTCCATATTTAAGTTGATCAATATTTAAACCGCATAATCATACTGAAATTAAAACAATATTTTCTATAAATAGTATGCATGAAAGAGTATTCGTATGCAACTCCCCTAATTTGCCGGGTTTTGCGATACTGTCAGTGAACCATAAAATTTTTCTTGCTTATTAATAAACTATGTATAGGTTTATATTATAACGGTTCGAATCTGCAAGTAAAGTGTCTTAGCATAGGGGCTTCGTAGGTTATTTTGTAGCCCTTCAATTTTTCCCTGTTCTTATATGCTTCAATTAACACTTCGGCAACGTAATCTATATGGCTTTGCGTATATACTCTGCGCGGAATTGCCAATCGAACCAATTCCATCGGTGGAGAAATCAACTTGCCCGTTTCTTTATCGTATTTACCGAACATAACACTGCCAATTTCAACACCTCTTACACCGCCTTCCAAATATATTTCGCATACAATTGACTGCCCGGGATATTCATGCGGAGGCACATGAGGCAAAAATCTTTTGGCATCTATATAAACGGCGTGTCCTCCCGGTGGTTCGATTATGGGAATACCTGCAGAAAGAATCTTTTCCGCCAAATATTCGGTGGCTCTTATTCTGTATTGAAGATAGTGTTCGTCGAGCACCTCTTCCAAGCCTTGAGCCACGGCTTCCAAATCCCTTCCCGCCAATCCGCCGTAAGTTGGGAATCCTTCGGTAACTATTAACAAATTTCTGCATTTCGTTGCTAACTCCTCGTCGTTCATAGACAAGAATCCGCCAATATTAACAAGGGCATCTTTCTTTGCGCTCATAGTTGCGCCGTCGGCGTAAGAAAACATTTCTTGGGCGATTTCGAGAACAGATTTATCGGCATAACCCGGTTCTCTCTTTTTAATGAAATATGCGTTCTCGGCAAAGCGGCATGCATCCAAAAACAATGGGATATTATATTTATTGCACACCTCTTTAACTTCGCGAATGTTTTTCATCGATACCGGCTGACCGCCGCCGGAATTATTGGTTACGGTAATCATTACAAGCGGAACGTTTTCCTTGCCGACCTTTGCAATGAAATTATCAAGCGCTTCCACATCCATATCGCCTTTGAAATCGGCTCTCACTTCCGGCTTTTTTCCTATTTCATTCAACAAGTCAACCGCTTCGGCTCCGGTGAATTCCACATTTGCCCTGGTTGTGTCGAAATGGGTGTTGTTCGGGATGTATTTGCCTTCCCCGCCGACAACGGAAAAGAGTATTTTCTCCGCTGCTCTTCCCTGGTGTGTTGGAATAATAATATTGTGACCGGTAATTTTTTTAACTACCGATTCAAACCGGTAGAAGGATTTTGAGCCCGCATAGGATTCGTCTCCGTCCATTATGCCTGCCCATTGCTTTGCGGACATTGCGCTGGTTCCGCTGTCCGTTAACAAATCGATTATCACATCGTCTGCGTGAACCAGGAAAACATTGTATCCCGCTTCTTTCAATATTTTTTCCCGCTCTTGGCGAGTGGTAAATCTTATTGGTTCAACAGATTTAATCTTAAAAGGTTCAATAATCGTTTTCATTTTCTCTCCATATCATTCAATGAATTATTAATTCATTATTATCAGCATTCTTTTTAATTTAGAACTTCAAAATATAAAAAGATGTTAAAGAAATTAGAAAAGAATAAATCCGTTTTTATTGAACTAGTCTGATAAAGGAAATTATGAAAAAGTTTTTGACACTATTGTTTTTATCGTTAACAACACTCTCCGCTCAAACCGAATTCGACAACTTTCTATCCTACATTTACTCCGTGTCTTCTTCGGAAAGACAAACAAAAACCGACAGTTTCTATACTTACGCCAAAAACAAAGGTCTCCCGCTGGTAGAAGATTCCCAGGCGGTATTTATTTATAGAGGAATCGCAAATTCCGTTTATGTTGCCGGAGATTTTAACGGCTGGAATTATACCGAAGGAAGAAGTTCAAAAATTGAAGGAACAAATTTTTATTATTTAAAGAAAATATTCGAAAAAGATGCAAGACTGGATTATAAATTTGTACTAAACGGCTCAAATTGGATTCTGGATCCCGCCAATCCAAATACAATTTGGGGCGGATACGGACCCAACAGTGAATTGGCAATGCCGGAATATGTTCAGCCTTGGGAAATCAATTATAATCCTAACATTCCACATGGCAGAAAATTAACGCACACAATCCGAAGCGCAAACGTCAATAAAAATTTTACGGTTTACGTCTATCTTCCGGCGGAGTATGATTCCAATCCGAATAAATTTTATCCCGCCGCCTATTTTCAGGACGGTAGCGAATACATTGACCTTGCAAGTGCAATAAACGTAATCGATAATTTAATAGATCAAGGCAGCATTGTTCCCATCATTGGAGTTTTCGTTAAGCCGAATAATAGAAATGACGAATACGCATTTGGATTGAGAAACCAGTATGTTGAATTTTTCGCAAACGAACTTGTACCATTTATAGATTCGACATATAGAACCGTAAAGCAGCCCGGTTTCAGAGCGGTAATCGGGGACAGCTACGGCGGTAACATTAGCGGACTGATATCCTTCAAACATCCGGATTTATTCGGCAATTGCGGTTTGCATTCCGCAGCCTTTCAGCCGAATAATTACGAAGTTTATTACGATTGGATAAACTCGGAAAAGTTAAACGTAAAGTTTTATTCAGTGTGGGGCACTTACGAAGGACTGTACGAAAACATGCGGAATTTCAGAGATATAATGACCGGCAAGGGCTACGATTTCGACTGGGGGGAATTCCACGAAGGGCATTCGTGGGGATTGTGGAGAGCAACAATAGATTTATTCCTCCAAAAATTTTTCCCTCCCGGTTTAACTTCTGTGAATAACAACAAAAGCGTTCCGGTTGATTTTGAATTATTTCAGAATTACCCGAACCCTTTTTCAAAAGGATCCGGCGGAAACACAATAACCACAATTCGATATACGATTTGTAGTTTTGTGAATAAAGATAATGGGAAAAAGAATGTTGACGGGCATGCTTTAATGTCGGAATCCTCCAAGCAAGTAACCTTAAAAATATATGATCTTCTCGGACGTGAGATTGCAACTTTGGTAAACGAAAAACAAACTCCGGGGAATTACGAAATTACATTCGATGCAAGTTCGGTTTCGGAGAAATTAACTTCCGGAGTATACTTCTATTCTTTAACTGTGGCTAATTTCAAATCCACAAAAAAAATGATTCTGCTGAAATAGAAAATCTCAAATTAACTAACTGTGCGGTTAACCTTATATATTCGAGGTTTCTCTTATATCTTTAACTTCGAGAATCTTTTTTGAATACCCTTTTGCCGTAACATTTATCATCGATTCACCAAGTTCTTTCATGGATCCGACTTGATTGGGGAAAATCTTTTTAAGCAATGGATATACCGGCGAAAAGATTTTATAAATCTTATAAGCGTTTATTTGTCCTTGATAAGGCTGGATGTAACCGGGTCTAAACATATATGCATCTTTGAATGGAAGTTTCAATAGATCGTTTTCCAATTTGCCTTTAACTCTTGCCCAAGCCAGTCTTCCCTGTTCCGTGCTGTCGGTTCCTGCTCCGGAAACATAATTAAATACGAGATCGACTTTGCCTTCTTCATCTTTTGGGTATATATCGATCAGTGTTTTGGCAAAATTTATTGTTAAGTCATAAGTAACTTTTTTATATTCATCTTTATTCATACCAACCGAAGATACTCCCGCGCAATAAAAGCATGCATTGTACCCCAAAAGGGATTCTTTAATTGAAGAGAGTTCGTTGAAATCTTTTAGTATAACCTCTTTTACTTTGGAATGAACAATTCCGCTTGGTCTTCTGTTAATGATAAGAATTGAATCGACCAATGGCGAGTCTAAACAAACCCTTAAAACTCCTTCGCCAACCATTCCGGTAGCGCCGGTAATAATGGGAGTAATTTGCATTTTTCTCCGACAAATTTATTTGTAAATGAAAAGCTATTATGCACTTAATTAATAATTAAGCTTTTTTATAATAGGCTAATTTTTCTATAACGGAAAACTTGAAAAAGTTACCAGTCGTAATGTAATTGATTGATAACACTCCGGCAATTACGCCGATAACAACAATTGCCCCGCCCTCGGGGCCAAACTCCCCTCCGGTAAAAAGGTAAGAACCGGATTGGTTTAACGAGAGCATGCTCACTTTCGGAGCCATTCCGCTTACGGGAAATCCGAGTATGTTTCCTTGAATAAAATTCCATGTAGTGTGAATACCTACCGGCATAGCTAAAGATCCTGTTGCGATATAAGCATACCCGTAAAACAAACCTATCAAAGCTAGGTTGATAATTCCCATTAAGCTTACATTCGGGTTATATCCGTGCATCAATCCAAAAACCACAGAGGAAAGAACCAATGCGTAAATAACAGATAATTTCGGATTGGTGTTTTCGGTAAGAAGACCTTCGGCAATGTTTTTCAACTGGTATCCTCTGGAATACATTTCTTCCATCAGTGCAACACAAAAGAATCCGGCAAACCGAAAGACTAATTTTAATGTTATATTTCCGGGTGAATCGAAGTAATTGATATTTTTTACTTCAACCAAACTAAGACTCATTTCGATTAAAAAAATCAAAAGAAAAATCAGCGCCCCGATTATAAGTCCTTGCCCAAATTCTGAAAACCAATTTTTATTCAGCTTTAACCCAATATCTACAAGCTTTCGTTTGTCTAAGAATTTTACAGAGAACCATACAATAACAAAAACAAAACCAAGTGTTAAAAATTCATCGACCAAAACTTTAATGAAGGGTGATTCGAAAAGGTCTAAAAAAAGGACGGGCAGCATATATGCCCCAACGAAGAGAACAAATTGAATTAATATTCTCCAAAAAGCTTTCAACCTTTTTTCGGCTGAATTATAAAATATATTTTCCCCGGTATTCATTTTTCGCTTGTATAATTAGCCTTTCAAGTTACAGCTAATTAATATTAAATGCATCGAAAAAATACCGGGTATGATTTAAATCACAACTCAGCCTAGGTCAGCCCGCATAGCTTTAATCTTTTCCAACGCCTCGGACCAGTCTTTTTGTTTTTTCTTTTCCCTTTCCACAACTTCAGCCGGAGCGCGGTTTACAAAGTTTTCGTTGCTTAGTTTCTTTGTAACTCCCGTTAACAATCCTTCAAGCCTTGCTATTTCCTTGTCCAATCTGTTCTTCTCTACATCCAAATCAATTATGCCTTCTAAAGGAATGTAAATATCGGCTCCCATCACAACTGCAGATGCAGAAGCTTTGGGCTTGGAAATATCTTCCCCGGTTTCCAATGATTCAATTTTTGAAAGAGTTTTAATATAGTTTGCTTGTTCTTCTCCAAGCTTACTTGTTTTGATAAAAGCGTTTACTTTCTTGGAAGGCGGAATATTCATTTCGCCGCGTATGTTTCTAACAGCGGTTACTATTGCTTGAACAAATTCCATTTTAGATTCTGCACCTTCGTTAATCAGGCCGGCATCAAATTTTGGAAATTCCGCAATTGAAATACTCTCTCCGCTTTTCCTTTCGGAAACCAATTGCCAAAGTTCTTCGGATATAAAAGGCATAAACGGATGCACAAGTTTGAGCATTTCTTCGAAAAGGGAAATTGCCCTTGTTAATACTGCGGATTTCTCTTCATCCGTTCCGCCGTAAAGTCTGTTCTTAATTATTTCAACGTACCAATCGCAGAAATCATTCCATATATATGAATAGATTATTTTGGAAGCTCCCGTAATATCGAAATCATCCAAAGCTTTCTCGAATCTCTCTATTGTTTGATGGAATCTCGAAAGAATCCATTCGTCTGCAAAATCAATATGTTCGTTTATCAAGTCTTTGTTCAAAGGAATTGATTCGGCATTCATCAACAGGAATCTTCCTGCATTCCAAATTTTATTTGCAAAGTTTCTTCCGATTTCACATTTATCAACGGAAAACAAAACGTCTTGACCAAGAGGCGCAATGTAAGTTATTGTAAATCTCAAAGCATCGGCGCCGTACTGGTCTATTACATCCAACGGATCGGGAGAATTGCCAAGGGATTTACTCATCTTTCTCCCTTTTTCGTCCCGGATAATCGAAGTAAAATAAACATCCTTAAACGGAATATCGTTCATAAATTCCATTCCCGCCATTATCATACGGGCAACCCAAAAGAAGATGATATCGGGACCCGTTACGAGTAAATCTGTCGGGTAATAATATTTTTGATCTTCTTCTGTAGTAAAAACATCTTGTGCCCAAAGCCAACTGGAAGCCCATGTATCCAGCACGTCATCGTCTTGTCTCCAGTTTTCAATATCTTTTGGCGGATCAACTTCGCAATAAATTTCCCCGGTTTCTTTATGATACCAAACCGGTATTCTGTGTCCCCACCACAATTGCCTTGATATACACCAGTCTTTTATGTTGGTCATCCAATGTTCATAAGTTTTTATCCAGTGCGAAGGATGAAAGTTAATCAACCCCTTAAAAACAACTTCCAAAGCGGGCTTTGCTAATTCATCCATCTTCATAAACCATTGCTCGGAGAGATATGGTTCAATCGGAACATTGCCTCTGTCGCTGTAGCCTACTTTATTAGTATAATCTTCAGTTTTTTCCAAAAGACCGAGTTCTTCGAATTTGGCAACAACTTTTTTCCTGCATTCGTATCTGTCTATTCCGCTGAACTCTTCGGGCACGTTATTATTCGTCGTCGCATCTTCGTTGAAAATGTTTATCAATTCAAGGTTGTGCCTTTGACCCATTTCGTAGTCGTTTATATCGTGAGCCGGAGTTACTTTTACCGCACCGGTCCCGAATTCCATATCAACATATTCATCTGCAAAGATTGGAATTTTTCTGCCTACTATAGGAAGCTCAATCTCTTTTCCGATAAGATGCTTGTACCTTTCGTCATTTGGATTAACCGCAACACCGGTATCGCCCAACATTGTTTCCGGACGCGTGGTAGCAACAACAACGTATTCATTGCTGCCGGCAATAGGATAACGTAAATACCAAAGCTTACCGTTAACTGTTTTGTAAATTACTTCTTCGTCTGAAATTGCCGATTTGGAAGCGGGGTCCCAATTCACCATTCTGTAACCGCGGTAAATTAAGCCCTTCTTATAAAGCTTAACGAATGCTTCAATCACTTTTCTGTAATAGTGATCGTCCATTGTAAAACGACGGCGATCCCAATCGCAGCTAACGCCAAGTTTTTTTAGCTGACTGATAATAATTCCACCGTACTTTTCGTTCCATTCCATACAGTGTTTAAGAAATTCGTCTCTGCCTATTTCATACTTGTCCAAGCCTTTTTCTTTAAGGGATTTAATAACCTTGGATTCTGTTGCAATGGAAGCGTGGTCGGTTCCGGGAACCCAACATGCATTGAAGCCTTTCATTCGTTTGTAACGAATATAAATGTCTTGAATAGTGTTGTTCAAAACGTGGCCTAAATGCAAAATTCCCGTTATGTTCGGCGGGGGAATTACTATCGTATAACTTTCTTTGGTCTCATCCGGTTCGGAATGATATAGATTATTGTCGTACCAATATTTGTACCATTTATCTTCAACTTTCGCCGGGTCGTAAGCTTTTGGTATTTCTTTCATTTCAAATTCCAATTTTTCTTAAATCAAAGCTCAAAATATACGTAATTTGAAAAACTTATTGATATTTACGGAGCGAATTAAGAAATAAATTAAAAGTAAAAACGACCTGTTTTTGTAATTGACCTCTCCGTTTAGTTTATTTCGAATGATCTTTCCCGGATTATTGCCGCGGAAAGCTTTAATTATTTTAAAAGGTTGAATGAAAAACAGGATTACAAAAATATTTTCGTCGTTTGCGGGAATTCAAAAATTGAATTCCTTGCTTGAAACGGTTTCGTCGAAAAAAAATATTTATATAACCCCTCTTCGCGGATCATCCAAAAGTTTATTGATTAATTTGATCTGTGAAAAGAAAAATCAGATTGTTTCGATATATCCCGACGCAAAATCTTTAAACGAAGCCAAGGCAGAGCTGGATATCTTGGGCTTGTTCGACAAAGTAATTGTAATTGATAAATTTGATGTAGAAACAGTACAGGAAAAAATTACCCGGGTAACACAAAAAAAGAATTTGATTCTTCTTTCAACTTACGAGCTTTTCAAATTAAGATTCCCGGGAAAAGACTCAATCGACAAAAACACAACATTGGTTGAAGCCGGCGGGGAATTGGAATATGACGATATAATTGAATACTTGAACGAAATTGAATACGTAAAAGAAAAATATGTTGAAGCGCCGGGGCAATTTTCGATCAGAGGTTCTATAATTGATTTTTGGTCTTACAGCGAAAATTATCCTGTCCGTGCAGAATTTGACGGCGATTTTTTGGAATCACTTCGAATTTTCGATCCGGAAAACCAACGCTCTTTGACAAAAATAGAAAAGTCAACACTTGCTTCAAAAATTGAATTATCCGAAACGGATTACAATTCAACTATTTTCGATTTTTTAAGTTGTCCCGTTGTATTGAT
>CAZULK010000119.1:0-1241 GCA_964621225.1 uncultured Melioribacteraceae bacterium
ATCAAAAGGTTTTTTGATCTTTTTTTATTTTTTATTAAAAAAGGCTGTTTTTAGGCTAAAAATGGTAAAAATTTTTTGGTGTAAAATTAAAGAGAGATTTAGTCCCTTTTTTGAAATCGGAGTGAAACGGAATTAATGCAATATCTTAAACCAGTAGGAGGGGGTCCGTCTTCAAATACATGTCCCAAATGTCCGCCACATTTTGCACAGTGAACTTCTATTCTGGTCATTCCAAATGTGTTGTCTTTTTCGGTTTCTACACTTTTATCCGTAGCCGGTTGATAAAAACTTGGCCAACCGCTACCGGAATTATATTTTGTTTCGGAAGTGAAGAGTAAATTACCGCAACCGGCGCAATAGTAATTTCCTTCTTCATAAAATTTGTCATATTTTCCGGTAAATGCTCTTTCTGTGCCCTTTTTTCTTAAAACGTAATATTCTTCTTCGGTTAATTTTTCCTTCCATTCTTGATCGGTTAAATTTACTTTATCAGACATATTGGGCTTTTCCTGAACTAATAATATTTCCGTGCGGTTTTCTCTACTTTTACTACTATTAATTATTAAAATTAAAAGAGCAAAACAAAATATTGAAGCAATTATAATTAATGATTTTTTCATGAACAGAAGATAAGGAAAAGCAAAATAAGGCGCAATGTCTTATTTAATGACCTTTCGAATAGCCCGTTCTGCTCTTTTTGCTTCCCGCAATGTATCGAAATAGCCAACACGGACTCTGTTCCAAGTGCCTCTTTTTTTCTTTATATAAACTTGCATTATAAAGGCATCATAACCCAATTTTTTAAGTTTGGCAACTTGTTTTTCGGCTATTCGTCTGTTTTTCCAAGAGGATACCTGTACAACGAATTTAGTCCCGTCAGTGAATATGGTTTTTGTCGCGGGTCGCTCTTTATCGGAATTGTATACATATTTTTTCGGGGTAATGGGTTTACCTGAAGTTTTGGTAGAATCCTTTTTGTGTTTCTTTAATTTAATAACAGATTTGTATTTTTTACTTTTGGGAAACAGATTTACCGGAGGTAAATCTTCTTTTTGAGGTAGGGGAATGATATTTATCTTTTCTTTACGATTTGACTTATCCTCAACTCTCTTTTCTTCTTTCTTTTCGCTCAATTTTTCTTCAGAATTTACTTTGGCTGAATCTCCTTTTGCTATATCGGCCGAATCTTCTTTTACAGAAACAAATGAGCGAACTGTGGATGTATCTTTCTCAACGGTATC
>CAZULK010000119.1:1341-8507 GCA_964621225.1 uncultured Melioribacteraceae bacterium
CGTTTGGGAATAAACTGAGCGTTGGATATATTTTGAATTAAAATGAATAATGCTGCAATAAGAAGTATTTTTTTCATATAAGAATAAATTTTAGAATTTTGTTTCCTAAATTTATTAAAACTTTTTTCGCATTCATAGTAACATTGCAGATATCGGACTAATTTTGGAAAATTCCTTAAAAATAGAGCTACCGCTGAGTTGGACCAAGTCCCCTGGGGAAAATAACCTGAACATTTTAACTTCCTTCAATAGTTGTTGGATTTCATTTTCCGAAATAGAAACTATCGGATACTTTCGAAGAGAGTTACAGAGTTTAATTAGCCAGAATAAAAAAATAATTATCCGGGGTGTTAAGCCGGAAAACATGAAATCTTTATTGAGTGATCTGAATTTTAAGTTTTATCCCATTGGCAGTGAAGCATTGTTGGATACATCAAAAGACTTATTCGAAAAGAAATCCTTAAAAGAGTTGATAAAAAGGGGACAACGGCATGGTAGAATTAGGGAAAAAAATATCTCGAATTTGGATTGGGTAAAATACACTGACCTTTGGCTGAACAGCGCTCATGCAGAAGAACCGAAACTGAAATATCTTTACCGTCTGGAAGTGGATAAACATTGCAAGATATTCGTAATGAGTGCAAAAGATAAGTACTTAGGTGCAGTAACCATTTCCAAGAATAACCCGACTAAATATCAAGCCGAACTTATTCTAAGAAGAAAAAACGCGCCGGTAGGTATAATGGAGGCACTGATATACCATATAAAAGAAGAATTATTTTCGATGGGTGTGAAATCTTTCAGCTTGGGAGAAGTCCCTTTCGTTATTAAGGAAAAAGGAATTCATAATTTTATTCCTCTTACTTTGAATGCAATTGGCAGGGGACTGAAATTTGCATACAACTATAAAGGTTTGTTCAATTTTAAAAATAAATTCAATCCATTGTGGAAAGATGTTTATCTTGCGGCTTATCCTTCCCTACGTCCTGGAATGATGTTTAATATATATTTTAACTCAAACTTGAACGATTTGGTTTTATATAAATTGTTAAAGTTGGGGGGCAAATTAAGCCCCCATAATTAATTATTCACTTGCGACTTTCTTAGCATCTATCCTTTCAGTAACAAATTTGAAAATGAACAGGGCAATTGCGGATACGAGAGCGATTGCAACAAAATAATACCAAATATAATGTGCGTCGGCGTAATATGCTGCACGTTGGGCTTCTGTTATTCCAGCCGGCAGTGTTTTGGGATCGGGGCAATATTTTTCGAGCAAAAATCCCGACATAAAGAAACCAATCAGCGCGGAAAAGAATGAATGAAGATGACTGAAGCCCATGTATAAACCTTCATCCCCTTTTGGAGCCTGCAAGGCGAAATACTCGAGGAAGCGGGGACTGATAAAACATTCCGCAAGTCCTTGAATTGCAATTCCGATTATCATCATCACAGTAATTGGGTGCATGGTAAACGAGCCAAAAAGATGTATACTTTCACCGGTGATATCACCCAACCATTGACTCAGTGCCATTGCTAATGCAGATACCGGCATAATCAACATCCCTATTAACATTGTATTTATGGCTTTCAGCTTTTTAGTCAATTGTGTTACAACAACAACAAATATTACAACAACAAGCGGATTTACGTTTGCAAGCCATTCCGGTTTGGCGGATTCACCTAGTAATCTAATTACATATTTTGGCATTGTTGCATAAAGTTGTCCTTGTATAGTCCAGAACCCGGCTATTATCAGAATTAAAATTAACAATCTCGGAGCTGTGAAAATTGCTTTGAATGAACGCCAAACATCGGACAATTTCCTTTCTTCCCCTTTACCGTCGATCGGTTTGAATATAAAGAGTGCAAATAATAACGCAACGAAAGCCATACCTGCGGAGAAGAAATTTACATATTCCAATCCAATGCCTTGGCGAATACTGGGTACAACAGTTTTGCCACCGAATGCACCGATGTTAACAACCCAATAAAAAAGTGAGAAACCTCTGGCTTTATTTACATCCGACACTGTCTTGGCAACAGTACCGGTTATTAGAGGCTTAATGAAAGATGCCCCGATTAAAATTACGAAAAGAAAGAAAAGAACCGGAATTTTTGCATGAAATACCCCCAAGAAAAAGTAACCTGTGCTCAATAATGCAAAGGCTAAAATCAATCCGTTTTTGAATCCGATTCTATCTGCAATTGCACCAACAAAGGGTGGAAAAAAATAAAGCAAAGCATAAAATATACCGGCGACAATTCCGGTTTCCGAATCTGTGAAACCGACAATATCCGTAAGGTATAAAGTAAGTACAATAAAAAATCCGTAGTAAGCGGCTCTCTCACAAAGTTCCATAAAATTTGCGAGCCAAAATTCTTTAGGAAATTTCCATGTTTCTTGATTTGCAGAAGAAGTCATTTCTCGTCCTTTAAGATTTTCGGTAAATAAAGGGAGCAATATAAACAGAGCCGAGTAATAATTTCAAATATTGAAATCAAAAAATATCACGAGCTTTTATAATTAAATTAGTTCGATTATTTTGTGGTATTCGTTAAACATTTTTGGAATGTAGATATGAAAGGGAACAAATTTGCAAGAAGGGATTTCATCAAAAAAACTGCTGCCGCCGGAATTGGAGTTGCGTTTTCAACATCAATGATAGGGGGATGCAAAGAACCGGAAGAATATAAAATATCAACCAAACCACATCTGCCTAAAGTTAAGCCGATGGATAAAGTCAGGATCGGTTTTGTAGGTGTCGGAATGCAAGGTTCAAGTCATGTGAAAAACTTTTTGCGAATTGATAATGTGGAAATCAAAGCAGTATGCGATATCATTCCGGAAAAAGTGGCACGAATTCAACAATGGGTTGTAGATGCCGGCTTTCCAAAACCTGCAGGATATAGCAGGGGAGAACATGATTTTGAAAGAATGTGCAAAGAGGAAGATCTCGATCTTGTTTTTACTGCAACACCTTGGGAATGGCATGTTCCCGTTTGCTTGGCTGCTATGGAAAATGGTAAGCATGCAGCAACCGAAGTTCCGGCTGCCGTTACATTGAAAGAGGCGTGGCAACTTGTTGAAACTGCAGAAAGAACCAATCGTCACTGCGTGATGATGGAAAATTGCAACTATGGCAGAAGGGAAATGATGGTTCTTAATATGGTTCGGCAAGGTTTATTCGGAGAGATAATACATGCGGAAGGAGGATATCTTCACGATCTTACAAATTATAAATTGGGAGGTTTGTATGAAGGGGATTGGAGAATCAAACATTCAATTAAAAGGAACGGCAATTTATACCCAACTCACGGATTGGGACCAATTTCAAATTGTATTGGGATAAATAGAGGCGACAGATTCGATTACTTGGTTTCTATGAGTAGCAAAAGCAGAGGATTGCACCTCTATGCCGAAGAAACCCTTGGGCCGGATCATCCATATTCGAAAATTGATTATGCATTGGGAGATGTGAACACTACTTTAATCAAAACAGTAAATGGTGTTACAATTACTTTGGTGCACGATACCAATTTACCGCGGCCCTATTCCAGAATCGATTTGGTGCAAGGTACAAAGGGTATTTCGATGGGATATCCGGACCGGATACATATAAAAGGACTTAGTCCCAAACATCAATGGGAACCGATGGATAAGTATCACGAAAAGTATGATCATCCGCTTTGGAAGAATATAGGTGAATTAGCAAAAGGAGCAGGGCACGGCGGAATGGATTTTCTTGAGGACTACAGGCTTATTCAAGCTCTGTTGAACGGAACTCCGACTGATATGGATGTTTACGATGCTGCTGCGTTGAGTGCGATCAGTGAACTGACTGAAATTTCGGTTTCCAATGGAAGCGCTCCGGTTAAATGTCCCGATTTTACAAGGGGAATGTGGAAAGAGAGAGAGCCTTTGAATATTCCGGGATAATTTTGATGAAGTATTATTTTATTCTGACAATTTGCATCTTGGCCGGTTGCGCAAATAAAGATGTTAAAACAGCGGATCAAAAAGATGAAATATATTCTGCCGTAATTGATTTTTCTTTCGATGAAAAAGTATATTCAAAAACTTTATTCGGGGAGCCTCCTCAAATTGCCATTTGGTGCGAAGCGATTGAAGACAGTTCGATAAAGAAAAATGTTTATGTGTCTCACCGTGCATATTACAACGATTGGAAAGGAAAAGTTGAATGTGACATAGCTTTGCCTTATTGGAAAAGTAGAATGGGGAATATTAAGCGGTCGAAAGTAGATGCGGTTTCGTCGGCTACGCCAAAAGTTAATAAAAAAAGAATAGAATTTTCCCTTTCGAAAAAGTTTACTTGGAATTATTTTGTCGAGGTTAATGTTTCTGCTGATTATAATGAATACTACAAATATTGGACCGACGAAGGCTATCCCGATTCGGAGGGGAATGGACAGCCTTCAATTATATATTCGGGAAAGATTATTTCAAATCTTGAATATGATTCATTCCCTCTGATTTGGGCATGTACGGATCAATTGAATCCAAAATCAAATTTAAATTTCGATCTGAGTAAAATTACTTCGGCAAAGAAATTATTGAAATACTTTAATCTGTCTATAAGATAAGATTCAATTCATTTCAATCTTGCCCCAGTTCTTAATCAATACGATCGCACTGATGATAGTTACGATTGTACTAACCAAAGCATTTATCCATTGACCATATAAAAAGAATCCGGATGCAAACACTGTCCCGTATACGGCAAAAGTTCCCGCAATCATAAGCATAATGCCCAATGCTAAATCTCCGGGCTTCGCTGTTTTAGTAATTGGTGATGAGGTTGTTTTGCTATATTCAATTACTTCGTTCCATCCTCTTCCTCCGGGACGAATCAATTTGTAAAAGCTAACGAGTTTATCTTTGTCTGTCGGCTTTGTAAGAAAAGTTGTAATCAGCCATCCAATGGTAGTTAGCAATACACCGAAAATTAATCTTTCGTGAGAATCTAAATCTATCAAATTTAATTTAGGGTGGATCATTTCGAAATATATAGCAATGACAAAAGAGATTACCATTCCGCTGATTTCCGTGAATGCATTTATCCTCCACCAGAACCAGCGAAGGATGAAAATTAACCCCGTTCCTGCACCAATTTGTAAAAGAATATGAAATGCTTGCAAAGCATTCTGAAGGAAGAGGGCTATCAATCCTGCTGTTAGCATTAAAACAACGGTGGAAATTCTACCGACAGTAACCATCTCTTTTTCGGAAGCTTCTGGTTTAATAAATCTCTTATAAAAATCGTTTGCTAAATATGAAGAACCCCAGTTTAATTGGGATGCCATGGTTGACATATACGCCGCAATTAAAGATGCAACTACTATTCCCATAACTCCGGCCGGTAAAAATGTAAGCATTGCCGGATATGCAAGATCATTCTTAAGAATTGAAGGGTCAATTTGTGGGAATTGCTGTTGTAAAGTTGCCAAGTCCGGAAATACAATCATTGACGCTAAAGCAACCAGTATCCAAGGCCATGGTCTAACGGCATAGTGGGCAATGTTGAAAAACAATGTAGCTCCCATAGCGTGTTTTTCATTTTTTGCCGAAAGCATTCTTTGAACCAAATATCCTCCACCGCCAGGCTCGGCACCGGGATACCAAACACTCCACCATTGAACGGCGATGGGAATTAGGAAAACTGGTATCAATGTTTCGGGATCGTTGAAGTCCGGAAGTAAACTTAATTTATCGGCGACGTTCGGGTGTGAGAACAATCCCGTTAAACCGCCAACCTGAGGCAAATTAACTGCAACTACGGCAGCTGCAATTGCACCAAACATTGCGAAAGAAAATAGAAATAAATCGGTAAATAAAACGGAGCGCAAGCCTCCCAAAGCAGCGTAGATAACTGTAACAATCAATGCAACCGAAATAGTTGTTATCGGATCGAGATTCAACAGAACCGAGCCGATTTTTATGGCTGCAAGGGAAACCGTTGCCATTATCATCACATTAAAAAAGAAACCTAAATACACAGCTCTAAATCCACGTAGGAATGCCGCGCTTTTTCCGCTGTATCTTATTTCATAGAATTCAATATCAGTTAATACATTGGACCTGCGCCACAGTTTTGTATAAACAAAAACAGTTAACATTCCTGTAAGCAGAAACGCCCACCACAACCAATTCCCGGAAACACCGTAATTCCTCACTAAATCGGTAACCAAATTTGGAGTGTCCGTGGAAAATGTGGTTGCAACCATCGATACGCCAAGCAACCAAAACGGCATGTTTCTTCCGGAAAGGAAAAATCCGGTTGATGTATTTTCGACTTTTCGTGAGGCAATGATTCCTATCAATAAAATGATAATGAAAAATGCAACGATAATGACCCAATCAATTGTGCTTAGTAACATTTCTGCTCCGTAATAATTACAAATTAGAGTATGTAGTTTTTATAATTTTTAATAACAAAGATTCTTTTTCCGTAAGTGAATTAAAAAGTTTGATCTGGTTTCTTGTCCTTATTAAATTATGATCCGTATATTCCACGCGATAATAAACGTTTCCCATTAGGTAATCTGTTAAGAATCTCACTGCTTGAATAAAAATTAACAGTTTAGCAGCGGGTAATAATAATTCAATTTCTTTTGCCGTTAAAAAATCTTTTGCTTCCGATAAATACCCCGTTAATATTGCTTCGAAAGCATATTCGTTAAATTCTACCGACTCCAAATTCTTTTCGTCTTCCGCAGCACTATTACAAAAAGACCTTACCATATCACCAAAGTCATATACCGTTTTACCCGGCATAACTGTATCGAGATCTACGATGGCAACGGGGAGGTTACTTCCTTTATCGAATAATATATTGCTTAACTTAGTATCGTTGTGTGTGATTCGATCCGGTAAAGTTTTTACATCATTAATTATATCCGTAATTAAATTTACATTTTCATCACTTAATAAAATATTTATTTCATTTGATGCCTTTTCTTTCATCTCACTCTGTTTAGAGCATTGAATTAACTTTTCGATTCTACCGTTCCAGTCATGAAAATTTGGGAGAGGAGATTTCATCAAATCCGGATTTAAGTTTGATAAGCATTTTTCGAAAATGGCGTAACTTTCAGCAGCTTTTTTCATTACGTTATAATCATTCAATGTATCTACTGAATAAGAA
>CAZULK010000120.1:0-8491 GCA_964621225.1 uncultured Melioribacteraceae bacterium
AGAAAAGGAATGAACGATATAGATATTGAATTCATTCTGAAAGACGTAAAACAAAATCTTATTCAATCCAGAACATCCGTTCATTCATTCGACACCAACAAGGTAAAAGAAAAAACTTCCGAAGGGAAAAAATTAGCCGAGGAAGCGTTGAAAAAGGCTAAAGCAGAAATTGATGAGTATTATACAAGAAGAAATGGATTTTTAGCCGCTACTTTTGTTTTCACCTTGTTGATAATAGGCTTGTACTTTAAGATTAAAGAAATGTCGAAGAAAAACAGTTAATTAAATTCAAATATTAATAAGAAAAGCCCCCGCGAAGGGGGCTTTTTTGCATCTATTGATGCAAAGGAGCAGTATGTTAGGAAAGTCCCGATCTTACGACCGGAACTCACCCATTCGGTTGATCCCCCGAAATCTTTATGTTTAATGTGATCTCTGTTCCTTTCCCTTTCTCCGACTCTACATCTATCACTATTCCTAACCTATCACATAGTTTCTTAACCAACGACAGTCCCAATCCGGTACCTTCATATTTGCGTGTATATCCGCTATCTTCCTGGGAGAAAGGAGAAAACAATTCCGGGAGGTACTCTTTCGCGATACCGATTCCGGTATCGGAAACTTTAATCTTCAGCGAGTCAATATTTTGTTCTGCAGTAATTTCAACTTTTCCTTCATTTGTATATTTAATTGCATTGTCTGCAAGATTTATTAAAATTTGTTTTAATCCGCCTTCGTCTGTAAATAATTCGATATCCTTTTCGCAATTGATTTTAAAATCGATACCTTTACTTAATGCCAATGTATTATATTCGTCGTGAATTGGCTGCAAAATATCGTAGAGGAGATTTAATTTTTTCATCTCTCCGTCATAACTTCCTACATTCAACTCGGAATTAAAAATGAGCAAGTCTAAAGTTCTTAATAATCTTTTAACAGCTCTATCAACCGATTCTAAAATAGGAGGGAAATTATCCGGCAGTTTGTCTTTCAACTCTTCGCGTATTAAATCGTTATAGCACATTATCGGGTTGAGTGGTGTTCTAATTTCATGGGAAATTTGTGCAATAAATTCGGATTTCATTCTGTTCGCCTTTTCAGCTGCTTCCCTTGCTCTAACCAATTCATCAATCATGTTTTTCAGTTCGGTAACATCTTCCTGCAAAGAGACATAATTTGTTATTTTCCCCTTTCTGTTTCTTATAGGAGAAATAACAGTATTTACCACCACTAAACTACCGTCTTTGGCTTTATTGATTAACTCACCTTTCCAAGATTCTCCTGCTTTAATGGTTTTCCAGAGTTCAGCAAATACTTCATTGGGGGTTTCACCGGATTTGAGCAAACTGGGATATTTCCCCAAGGCTTCAATTCCGCTATAGCCGTAAACATAGGTAAAGTGATTATTCACATATTCAATTTGCCCTTCGGTATCAGTAATCATTACGGCAACCGGAGTTTGATGAATTGCTTGAGAAAGTTTCATCACTTCGTTTTCCGCACGTTGTCTTTCGGAAACGTCCACAGCCGTAATTAGGATTGCTGATTCACATCCGAATTCCATTTTTGCCGCGGTAATATCTACCCATTTTGTAGTGTTTTGTTTGGTCGTGAGTTCTAAATCATATTCACGGAATTGTTCGAGAGAAAGAAGTCCGGAATCGAAGATTTTTTTAATTCTTTCCGCATCCGATTTTTTAAGAAGTCCCCAAATATTGCTTACTTTCAATTCATCGAGAGAATAGCCCGAAAGTATTCCGGCAAATTTATTAGCGTAAAGAAGTTTGTTCTTATTAACAATTAAAACAGCGACGGGGAGATTTTCCGAAAGCTTTCTGAATTTATTTTCGCTTTCGATTAACGCTTGTAAAGCTTTTTTCTTTTCCGAAACATCATGAATATGCCCGATTATAGATTTCAAATTACCGTCATCATCATATTCACCGCGAACATTGGCTTCTATCGATATTTTGCTTCCATCCAAGCGTGTCATCTCCAGTTCGTATCCTTTCAATACCTTCTGATTATCCAGCATCTTCAATACAACGTCTCTTTGTGCAAATTCAGGGTACAGTTTACCCAAATCGTACTTAAGGGCTTCTTCTTTGGAAGAAAAACCAAATATTTTTAAATAGGCGGCATTACAATCAATAAGTTGTCCATCGGCAGAGGAGATGAAATTTCCGGTTAAACTCTGCTCGAAGAATTCTTTGAATCTTCTCTCTTTGGCTTCGTTTTCCTTAATCTGCTCTTTCAATTCTTTTCTCATGTTCATGTTATAAAGAGCATAACCCAAATCATCGCCTATTTCAATAATCAATTCTTTTTCTTCGCAACTGAACATACTTTTGCGGTGGGATTCCACAATCAGTGCGCCCAAAGATCCGATTTTGCTATTTAAAGATTTAACGTAAACAACATCATTTCCGGAATCATTTATTGAAATTTCATAGAGTTCTTCGCTCCCGATATTAGTTATGTTAAATTTACTATCCAAGTAGTTTTTATCGACTTCGGTTTTTACAAAGCTTTTTGTGTCTGTTAAGGAAGACAAATAATATTTATTCCCTTCAATGTCAAAGAAATAAATTGAGATTGAGGAAAAGAGGTTGCAATTTCCTAATAGACGCATCGATTCGAAAATCAATTCATCTTTATCTTCCGTTCTAACAATAAGCTGGTTGATGTCTTTGGTAGCCATTCTTATTTCGTCAAGGCTTTTCAACCGGATTCTGTTTATTCTTTTTTCCGTAATATTTTCAATGGATATAACAACGGAGTTTTGGTTTTCCCAAATTGATGCATGGGCAATAACCCTGGCAAATTCTCCGGGCTTTCCATAGGGAGACAAGTCAGATTCAACAGCTCTTTCAAGATCGAAGGGAAGGGCAAATTTTTTCCCCGTTAATTCTGCAGGCGACAACCCCAAATGGTGCTGCACTCTTTCGCTAGCAAACAGTATTCTTCTTTCATTGTTAATTACTACTACTCCCAGCTCGATATTTGCCAGAAGATTTTGAAGACTTATATTCAGGTTTTTCTTTTCGGTCAGCAATGCCTTTCTTCTTGTTGCAAAATGGATGCTTTTCAGAATCGTATCTTCGTTATATCCGCCCTTAACAATATAATCTTGCGCTCCCTGGCTAACAAAATCCATGGCTATTTTAACATCCGCAATACCGCTGAGAATTATTATCGGAATATCAGAAACCATTTTCGATATTCCCGAAAAAGAATATTCATCTTCACAATCGGGAAGGTTCAGATCTAAAAATATTACGTCATAAGAATTTTTTGCCAATATTTTTTGAGCTGATTTATAGGATGTAGCAACTTCTAAATGTATATCTTTATCAATTCTTTTTCGTAAGATATCTTTAAACAATTTTATATCACTCTCATTGTCTTCAATGAGAAGCACACTTACCTTTACCTTCGCATCGTTATCTATGGTCCATCTAAGATCACGCATATCTTTACCTTTAACCTTCTCTCAATATTTCTGAGATCACAACAGGCAGCTTTTCGAAATCATCCGACTTGTTCAAAAAATAATCGGCACCATATTCCAAACATTTTGCTTTGTATATGGGGTAATTATATCCGGTTAGGACAACAATTTTTCCGGAATATCCATTTGCTCTTATTTTCTTTAATACATTTATTCCGCTTTCGCCAAAGAGATGAATATCGAGAGTTATGAATCCGGGATTTTCTTCTAAAATATAATCGATTGCTTCTTCCCCTTTTTCAATTTCCTTAACAGAGGATATATCTTTGAAGCTTTTGAGAACGGTCTTAATCCGTTCTCTCATTTCCTTATTATCTTCAACGATTAACATTTTCATTGCTGCCTTTAAAAACCTATTAATTACATAGCGATAATATGGAATTATAGTTTTATTGTAAATCAGGTAAGTTCTATTTGGAGTGTAAGGTATATCTTACATTATTGAATTAAGTTATTCTTCAAAGCATACCTTGTAAGTTCGGAATTGTTCGAAAATCCCATTTTTTCGAAAATCCTCTTCCGGTATGTAGAAACAGTTTTGGGATTAATAAACAATATATCTGCAATTTCTTTTGGCTGTTTTCCTTCCGCAAGAAGGATGAACACTTCGAATTCCCTATCGGATAAAGAGGAATGAAGAGGTTTATCTTCTTCCATTGATGTGAATGTTAACTCCAATGCGATGTTGGAAGAAACATATTTCCTTCCGTTTTTTACGTTTTCAACAGCTTTACGAATTTCGTCGAATGCTTCGCTTTTTGTTATGTAACCGTCGGCACCGGCTTTCAAGGACCTGGTTGCATATTGCGGATTGTCATGCATACTTAATATTAGCACATGGGATTTAGGTGATATTGATTTAATATCTTTTAATAACTCAAGTCCGTTTCTGTCCGGGAGGGAAATATCCAAAACAAACAGATCGAAATTTTCGGTGTTTATTTTGTCCATTGCTTCGGCAGCATTTCCGGCTTCAATTACTTCGCCAATCTCCGGTATATTCTTGATTAAGTCTTTTAGTCCCTTGCGGACAATTTCATGATCGTCAATTAAGAGAGTTTTCATTGATTCCCAATTTATCTAAATTTATGGAAATGACTGTTTTGGTGCCTCCTCCAATTTTCGAATCGATATTAACCGTTCCTCCCAATAGCCAAACTCTTTCCTGTATTCCCAGAAGCCCAATGGATTTTTCCGTATCCACTTTGGTTATATCAAATCCCTTTCCGTTATCTTCAATCCTGAGGTTAACAATATTCCCCTTTCTCGTCAATTCAACCGTTACTAAAGAAGCATTGCTATGTTTTACAACATTATTAAGCAATTCTTGTATTATCCTGTAAAATGAAATTGCTAATTTCTCAGGAAATACTTGATCCAAAGGAGATATTATTAAATTAAATTCAATTTCGGTTCTTTTCCTTAATTCCGCTACCATCCATTCCACTGCAGAAGGGAGCCCCAAATCGTCGAGTATTTGAGGACGCAGTTGGTGCATTATATGTCTGGATGTAGTTATGATTTTATCCAAGTAAACCAACTGTTTTTGAAGTTTTTGCTTAGCTTCGCTCCACTCCTTTGCATTGCTCAATAAAGATTGCAAATCAATTTTATGAATTGTTAGCAATTGACCCAATTCGTCGTGCATTTCCCTGGCAATGTTCTTTTTCTCTTCTTCAATCAAATATTGTAATCTGTAGGTTAATTTGCGCAACATTTCTCTCGATTTGCGCAATTCTTCATTTGTTTCAACCCAATTCGTTACGTCGCTTACAACTCCCAACAATGATATCAATTCACCCTTTTCCCTCTTAATCACTGTCCGGGCAAATAAATATTTTATTCTACCGTCGGGTGTTTTTGTACGATATTGAAATTCCATAGTATCTGAAGTAAGCGCTTTTTCCCTTCCCAGTTTTCTGATGATTTCCCTATCCTCTTCATAAATCAAAGCAACAAACTCTTCCATCGATTCCGGCTTACTATCTTTCGGAATTTCGAACACTTCATACATGGCATCGCTCCAAATAAGTTCATTGGTGCGGTAGTCGTAGCTCCAGCTACCGATTTGCCCTATTCTTTCTGCTTCTGCAAGCATAGCGCGACTTTGGTCTAACTTTTCCTGCATTTCCTTTCGTTGAGTAATATCCTGATTAATGCCGAAATATCCCATTAAATTTCCATTATCGTCGTAAACGCCGGATATAGAAAGATATACAATAATCGTTTCGCCCCATCTATTCTTTTGAACAGTCTCCCCTTCCCAAGAACCATTCTCTGCAACTATATGCATTACGTCGTCGTAATCAATATTTTCAAATTCCATGGGAATAAAGTTGCGGATGGGTTTTCCAATTACTTCTTCAGCTTTGTAACCGTACATCTCTTCCGCCGCTTTATTCCAGTAGGTAATAATATTGTTCAATTGCTTTTCCAGTCTGATCTCGGTGGTGGCAATTATGGCATTGCGTGCCGAATCGAGAAGTTTTGCCTGAAAACGGATTTGTTTTTCGGATTCTTTTATTTTGGTGATATCGGTTGCTGTTCCGGTTATTCTTACCGGCTTGCCGTTTTCGTCATAAATTATTTTCTTTCTATCCAGAATATTAATAATTTGATTGCGATAATTGACAATTCTGTATTCCTTTGTAGTCTCTCCGTTCTTAAAGAGTTCCTCTTGGGATTCTTCCGCCAAGTGTTTATCGTCGGGATGGACACAATCCAACCAAAAGCCGGGATTTGCAATTAATTCGTCCAAACTTTTACCGTAAATTTTTTCCGCAGCTTTGTTTAAGTAAATAAAATTGCCATCCATATCAGCAGCCCAAATAACACTGTCGATATTAGAAAGGACTTCCCTGAACTTTGTCTCACTCTCTATTAACTCGGAAAGAATTTTTTTCCTTTCTGTTATATCCAACAAACTGAATTGCAAAAGTGTTTTACCTTTATAATTGAATTTCATTAAGTGAACTTCGGCATCCCAAATAGTTCCGTCCGGTCTTTGGTGTTTCCATTCAAACAAAACAGATCCTTTGCTTAGTGCTTCATTTATTCTTTCTAAGGCAACAACGTCTGAAGGACGACCGTCATATTGGTATTGCGCGGAAACATCCATGGGAGTTTTACCCAAAGTTTCTTCTATTGAAGAAAATCCATAAATATCTACTGCTGCTTGGTTACAATCGATATATTGATAATTTTCGGAATCCATTATAACAAGAGGAGTTCTGGAGTCTTTAAAAATTGTTTTATTGAATTGCTCGCTTTCTTTCAAGGCATCTTCAATTATTTTTCTCTCAGTTAAGTCATCAACAATTCCGATTCCGCCAATAACTTCCCCGGTCTCATCTTTTATGGCATTGTAATTAACTCTTACATAAGTTTTTTTATTAACTGTTACGGATTCATAATAATCTTCATAAATAGAAGATTCACCATTTAGAGTTTTCGAAACGCAATCAATCATCTTTCGATCTTTCAAATCTTTTACGAGATTCAACCCAATTAGTATTTCTAAAGAAGAACCAATAATATTTACAAACCTCTGGTTACAATCAGTAATATTTCCATATCTATCGAAGTAGAATATTCCAACCGGGGACTGTTCAAAAATTGCTCGGAATTTCTTTTCCCGGTCTTCTAATTCCTCTTTTATTCTATGCTCTTCTGTAATATCCCTAACAAAGGCAGCAATTAATGTTTCATTGTTTTGTACAATAGAGATACTTACATCCAGATGTACAACCTTTCCGGATTTGTGTCGATGAGCAGAAATAAAACGGACGTGTCCCTCTTGCATCATCCATTTAATTTTTTCACCAACTTCTTTTGGAGAGAGCATGGCTTCCATTTCAACTATATTTTTCCCTACCAGCTCGTTATTGGTATATCCCACCATATCACAATATGCCGGATTTACCTGAACAATCTCTCCGGTAGTATCTGCCAATATAAAGCCGTCCTGCATTGTTTCGAGAATCAATTGATTTCTTTCCAGCAATTCATTGATCCGGTCTTGGATTTTCTTCCTTTCTGTTATATCCAATCCGAAAGCGGAACCGCCGATAACATTACCGTCAGAAATAACGGGATTAAAGATCACTTCAAAATACCTTGCTTCGTTGTCAATCTCGAACATGGTTGAGAACCTGCTTTGTCCCCCCTCCAAAGTTTTCCGGTAATGCTCAACTACCAAATCGGCAAAATCTTTTTGGACATAATCAATTAAACTATCCCCTTCTTTCAATTCAATATTAAATAATTTTTTAACAAAAAAGTCAAAATATTTATTGCTTAAAACCAGATTCAAATCTCTGTCGTAAACCCAAATTGCTTCGTTTCTGTTATTGATAAAGGATTTCAACCTGGCATCATATGATTTTAATTCTTCCACAAAGTTTATTCTTTCGGAAATATCTCTTTGGACGGAAACAATTTCTTCTTTCCCCTCAATAATTGCTTTCTTCAGTGATATTTCCACCCAAAATTCTTCACCGTCTTTGCTTACGGCTTTCCAATCGAATATTTGGGGAGTCCCTTCTTTCGCTCTGTTAAAATATTCCAAAAACTTGGAATAATTATAATCTTTGACGAAAGGAAAATCATTTAATTTTTTCCCGATCAACTCATCCCTATCATCAAATGAATAGAGGTTTATCAGTGCTCTGTTTACGTCAACTATCTCTTCGGTATTCGAATCTATTATAATGATCGCCTCTGCAACGGTGTCGAAAATGGTTTTGAATTTTCTCTCCGTTTCCCTTACTTGTTGCTCCTTTTCGCCCAACAGTTTTTCAGCTTCTTCATAAAGTTTTTCGAATTTCTCTTTGTATGTCAAAAAATTGAAGATGTCGCGGAACCTGTCATCGGACACCATTATATTCTTCTCTCCTTTTTCAAAGAGCTTTATATATGTCCCGAAGATTAAAGAATAAACCAATAAAGGTACTATTTTACTCAACGAAGAAGTATAGAGCG
>CAZULK010000121.1:0-8481 GCA_964621225.1 uncultured Melioribacteraceae bacterium
GCTGAATTTATTAGGGATGAACTTAAACTTACCGGTACTAAAATAGTATGCAATCATGGTGAATGCGGCGGATGTACGGTTGTTTTGGATGGAAAAGCCGTCTATTCATGCCACATACTTGCACTTGATGCAGACGGAAAAGATGTAATAACCATTGAAGGGTTGGAAAAAAATGGTGAGCTGAATAAATTACAAAGTTCATTTATTGAAGAAGACGGTTTGCAATGCGGTTTTTGTACGCCGGGGCAAATAATGTCCGCCTATGCATTATTATTGAATAACCCGAATCCATCAAAAGAGGAACTCCTTGATGCAATGTCGGGAAATTTATGCCGCTGCGGGGCTTATCCCAAAATAGTTGATTCTGTACTGGGTTCAACCGGGAAATAAAAAGAGAGAATTATTATGAGTGAGAAAATTGTAAAATCGAAATTTTATTTTGAAGAAGAGCTAATAGAAACAGTTGGAAAAGCATCCACAAAAAAATATAAAACACTCCCTCCCAATTCAAAGTTAAGATACGTAGGAAAGGAAATTGACAGAAAAGATGCCTTTGTAAAGGTTACGGGACGTGCAAAATATACATTCGATATTGAATTACCCGGAATGCTTCACGCAAAAACTCTCCGCTCCCCCTATCCTCATGCAATAATTGAATCTATTGATGATTCTGCCGCGCGGAAAATCAAAGGCGTTTATGAAATAATACATGCTTTTAATACAGAGAAAATAAATTGGTACGGAAATAGTCTCTTGTTCGATAAACATCTCAGGTACGAAGGGGATGAAATTGCATGTGTTGCAGCCAAAGATGAAAAAACCGCTTTACTTGCACTCAGCAAAATTAAAGTTAAATATAAAATACTCGACTTTGCCGTAAGAGCCGAAGAGAGCATTAAATCCGGGGTGAAAATTCATTCTAAAGGAAATGTAAGGAGAGGAAAACCGGATATTTACGAAAGAGGAAATATTTCCCATGGATTTGAACAAGCCGATTTTATTATTGAAGATGAGTTTTCCACCGAAGTGGTAATTCAAAATCCCACAGAACCGCATTGCAGCGTAGTTGAATGGAAAAATAATAAGCTTACAGTCTATGATTCCACACAAGCTGTGTTCAATGTAAGAGGAAGAATTGCAGATGCATTGGGCTTAAAAGAAAATGAAGTAAGAGTAATCAAAAAGTATATGGGAGGCGGATTCGGGAGTAAATTGGAAGCCGGTAAATACAGTGTAATGGCAGCAATTTTATCTAAAAAAACAGGTAAGCCGGTAAAAATTGTCAACGACAGACGCGAACAGAATTTGGCTGTGGGCAACCGACCCGATTCAATTCAAAAATTAAAAATAGGTGTAAAAAAAGACGGGACATTTACTGCTTTTAGTCACAAATCATGGGCATCTATAGGTGCTTATCCCGCCGGCGGAGGATGCAGTTGGCCGTTAAGGACTCTGTATAAATGTCCCAATGTGCGGACGGAAGAATACAGCGTTTATACAAATACCGGAAGAGCCCGTCCATTCAGAGCTCCGGGACATGTACAAGGGACATTCGCATTCGAATCCATTATAGATGAAGCCGCAAACAAACTTCAAATTGATCCGATAAAATTAAGAGTAAAAAATTATACCACTGTTGATCCGGTCGGAGGTAATCCCTATACTCAAAAGTTATTGAGGGAAGCTTATAAATTGGGAGCCCAAAAGATCGGCTGGAAAGAAAGGGAAAAATTCAAAGCCAAGAGTGATGAATTTACAAAATACGGAATGGGAATGGCATCACAAATTTGGTGGGGCGGCGGAGGTCCCCCCGCTCATGTAAGATTGGAGATTGATCATTCGGGTAGAGTAACGGCATTTGCAGGCTCTCAAGATATTGGAACAGGTACATACACATTTGTATCCCAAGTAATTGGGGAAGTACTTCAATTGGCACCCGAAACAATCGATGTTGTGTTGGGAGATACAGATGTAATTCCTTACGGACCAGGATCCGGAGGCAGCACAACAGCACCATCAATTTCCCCCGCATGCCGTGATGCTGCAGAAAGAATGAAAGAACTTTTGATCAATTCCGCCGCAGTTGTTACCGAATTACCTGAGAATGATTTGTACATTCATAAAGGGAAAGTTCTATCCAGGACAAAGGAGAATATTGCTTTGTCATTCAAAGAGATAATTCAAAAATTGAACGAGAAAAAATTAGTCGTAACCGGTAGCCGGGAATCGAATCCAAACGGTTTTAATGTACAAACATTCGGAGCCCAATTTGCTAAGGTTGCAGTGGACATATTAACGGGACAGATAACCGTTCAAAAAATTGTTGCAGTTCACGATATAGGCAGAGTATTGAATAAAAAAACACTCGAAAATCAGTTCCACGGTGGAATTGTGCAAGGATTGGGATTCGCTCTGATGGAAGAGCAAATTGTTGATAATTACACGGGGAAAGTATTGAATGCCAATTTCCACGATTACAAGGTTCCAACAATAAAAGATATTCCGGAAATTGAAGTTTATACCGTCGGCGAATATGACGAAAAGGCAAATAACATGGGAGTAAAAGGTATAGGAGAACCCGCAATTATTCCAACTGCCGCTGCAATTGCTAATGCAGTTTCGCATGCTTTGGATAAACGAGTAAAAAGTTTGCCGATGACACCTGATAAAATTCTGAATTTAATTTACGGAGAAGCATAAATGAAAGAGTTTGAATTTTTACAGCCAAAATCTTTAGAGCAGGCTTCCAAAACAAATTTTAAGAATAAATTTAATTCCATACTCTATTCCGGCGGAACGGATGTACTTGGATTGGTAAAAGACGGTGTATTTGAATACGATAAAATGATAAATCTTAAATCGATATCTTCCTTAAAATACATTAATGAAACCGAGGATGGAGTAAGGATTGGAGCACTGACTACACTGTCGGAAATAACCGGGAATGAATTGATTAAAAAGGATTTCCCTCTTCTTTACCAGGCAGCAAAAGAAGTCGGAACACCCCAATTAAGAAATGTCGGAACGATTGCGGGAAATATTTGTCAACGCCCAAGATGCTTCTATTTCAGAGGAGATTTCCACTGTTTGCGCAAAGGTGGAGATGAATGCTTTGCAATTTCGGGCAATAATAAATTCCATGCCATTATTGGCGGAGGACCATGCTACATTGTTCATCCAAGCGATACTGCAGTTGCCCTGACGGCTCTGAATGCCGAGATTATCATCTTTTCCAACGGAAAGGAAAAGACTGTTCATGTAGGAGACTTTTTCATTCTCCCGGAAAAAGACCACACAAAAGAAAACATTCTGGAACCCGGGGAAATAATCAAAGAAATTTTTATACCCAAAAATAATTTTAATCACGTTAAATACATCAAGATAAAAGAAAGGGGTGCTTGGGATTTTGCGGTTGTAAGTATTGCCGTTGCGGCAAAAATAAATTCAAATACTATTTCAAGTGCTAGTATTGCATTCGGCGGCATCTCCCCTATTCCATTCAAAGCGGGTAATGTAGAAAAGCTAATAAAAGGAAAGACGAAAAAAGCTGTTTTAAGTAGTAATATCAATTATTTCCCGGAAGCTGACCCGATGGAAATGAACTCCTACAAAATTCATTTAGCCAACAATCTGGTTAAAAAAGCTTTTCTTTGACAAGGGATAAGTGTATTAAAAATCACAAATTATTTTACACTCATAAAATATCTTGTTTTATACTCTAAAAGTTATTAAGTTATTACCGATATTTCGGAAGAGATAATATTCCAGCCACGGGAGTCTCAAATCTGAGCATATACATCATAACAAATGTCGGAGGTATTTATGAAGATTTATACCTTTTTTATTGCTCTAATATTATCCATCACTATAAATGCACAAAATCCTAAAACTGCACTAATCCAATCATCCACGCCATATATTTTTAGTGGAGAAGGTATAAATTTTTATACAGCTAATCTTACTTTTTCATTTTATGATTCCTTATCCCGCCCAGTACCGCAAGGGACGAAAATAGGAATATTTTATAAATATGCCGATTTGGTAAGTAACTCCCTCCTGTATAAAAATATTGATACAAGCGATTATTGGGGAGAGTTTTATTTTGAGACTGATGCAAACGGCCAAATTTCAATTGATTATTTACCCCATTATATACCAACATATTCCAAGGCTAATGCCTCGAATTTGACTGAGTATGAACAGTTTTATGATGTTCGAAATCTAATTAAGGACAACATTTATAAAGCTAAATATTACAATGGAACCGATTTAGGAATGGATTGGAATAATCCTATTACAATATTAGACAATAGTGATAAAGCAGTAATTGTAGGAGCAGATTCCGTAAAATTAGTTCCAACCGGAAGAAGCGGAGACGAATATGTATTTGCATGCCCCGGACAAAAGAATCCGGAATCGATTAACATACAGTTACAATTTTTTGATCAATATGGAAATCCTATACCGGAGGATATTCCCCTTGTTATGTTTACTCCCTACGACGGTGATAACGATTACTCATCTCCAAACGTTTTTGCTACTATTTATGGTAAGGAATATTATTTTAAGAGCGGTTCCAATGGTATTGTGAATTTCAAATTTATCCCAACTCTTCTACAAGGTTACTCAACCGGATATTTCTATTACGGCCCTTGGAGCGATTACAAAAAACAAATCGGGAACTTATATCAAAATGAAGATGAAGCTTGGGCACAATTCTTAAAGGACAGAACTCCGAATTTAAGTTTTGCTGCAGTCCCCTATTGGGCAAATGGCACTCCAATCTTTAACGGTTATTTTTCATGGTATTTCCCCAATAGAGCGAACTATCTGCGAATCGGAGGTAAAAAGCCGGTTGTTATTGGTCCTGACGTAATGACAGTCAATACAAAAGGAATTATTCATAACGATAAATATTTATTTACCAACCGTGGCATAGTTGAACCGGCAACTGTTGAGATTACTCAATACGATGAGATAGGAAGAACAGTACCGGGCGGAACTCCCATTGAACTTGTAACAACTTATAATTATCTGGATAACTATGCAGGCAACGGATTTATTGTGGGTAAAAATATTGAAACGGCAACCGGTAATGCTATGTATTACGCATATACTGATAACTCGGGATTCGTAAAATTTGTTTACACTCCTCCTTTTGCTTCTCCTACCGCAATGCGGGAATATGCGTGTCTATTATTGAATACCCCGATAAAAGGGATAAATTGGCTTTACCCCGAATTACCTGTAATGACAGACGGCAGTACCGTACCAATGCTTGTAGGAATCGTTCATTCAATACAAAATGCAAATGACAATGCACATGCTACAATTCAATTTGTACCACAAAGTTTGCAACCCGGAAAAATAGCAGCAAAGGTTCGCATTCAAGTTTTCGATCAAATGAACAGACCGGCTTTAAAAGGAACACAGATAAGAGTATATGTCGATAAAGGGTATCTGGAAGGCAATAATACTTTTATTGAAAGAACGTTAGGTAAAAACGGAAAGATCACAATATTCTATTTATCACCTACCAGGAATATTGGATATGACGGAGATGTAACTTTGACGGTCTCCGGTTATGCAAATGACAATTATTACCATTTCGGTGGTGAATGGTTGGATATTAATTCGGCATCCATGCATATGTCCGGAGCTGCATATAATCCAATTGACGGAAGTTTGACTAAGTTATTGTTTGGTAAAACATTCAGAGATGTTTTGAGTGATTTAAATCCCTTCAAAGCCCTTGGCAGCATGAAAAATTTAAGCAAAGCAGCAGAACTGGCACGTCAGAAACGAAAAGAATTATACCGGATTGCCGGTGATCCGAATTCAACCGATTTACAACTCCGGCAAGCAGAACAGGAATTTCAGGATGCATTTAAAAACGTTACAGCTAATATTGCAGAATTTGTTAAAGATGTTCCCGGAACCAGTTTTAATCCCAATTTACCTCAAAGTGGATTCGGCTTGTATCAATCACTCGTTCAAAACGGTATACGTAAACATTTTATAAATAGTATAACCGAAACATTGACAAAGGAACAAGTTAAACAAGCAACAATAAGATATATCGAAACAAAACTGCATACGAAGATATTCCCTCAAACCATTTCAGGTAATGCTGATTTTGCAATAAGTAATTCGGATGAGAGAAATACTCAAAGCGTTACGGGATCATTCAATGTTAAATTTGATGGACCTTTTTATGCTCACGACGGAGAAACGGGTCTTCACGAGTTGCTCGGTTTGAAAATAAGAATAAGCGATATTGGAAACATAAATTACAGTTCTTTAAATGTCGGGGATCAGGATTTACTGCCTCCTAATTTTGTTCCCGATGAAATAGGACAATTCATTGCCGGAGGCGGGAATTTTGAGAGTGTAGGATTTTTTGAAATCACGAATATCGATAGTAACTCAGGTACAATAGAATTTGTTGCTAATACGGAAATATTTCCCTCGATTACAAGTTATCCTGAAATTGCCGTTTCCAAAAGGATTACCGATACAACTAATACAGCTATCTCTTGGTTGGACGGTTCGAATATATTATTTTCACCAAATAGTGTAAACGACTCGGCAACAGTATTTTTAACTTCAATTCCCACACCGAAACCTGTTAACGAAGTCGACAGCATTAAAATGATTACGGCTCTAGCATTTGGAAGCGTGGACAAAGATAGCAATATCGTGCCTCTTAATTTATTATCTAATGCAAAATTTAATTTCGATCTGAGTGAGCAATATTTAGATTCTATTGATGTAAATAAAATAATTCCTTTTAAGTATGATACGAATACAAATAGATGGATACCGCTTACTCCTTATTCATTCTCCAATCAACAAATTCAATTTGAAATAAGTAATACGGGAATATATGGGCTGGGTTATAATCCCGGTTATTTTATCAGCGGAGTTAAAAATGATGAAATTGTAACAAATTTTAGACTTCGTCAAAACTATCCGAATCCTTTCAACCCTACTACAACAATAGAGTATGTAATTCCGGAAAGAAGTGAAGTAAATATCATTTTATATGATGCATTGGGACGAAGGGTAAAGACTTTACTTAACTCAGTTTTAGAACCGGGCGTTCATAAATTGATTCTGGATGCAAAAAATTTATCTAGCGGAATTTATTATTATCAACTTTTTGCCGGTAAATATAAGGATACAAAAAAAATGGTTCTCCTGAAATGAAAATTTGAGAACTACCAATAATAAATAAGAGGATACTATGAAAAGAATAATTATTTATTCTTTGCTAGTAGTATTCCATACATTGACATTTGCCCAAGTGGAAACTACTTTATCCGGCGGTCCGTGGACGTCGCCGAGCACTTGGAAAGACGGTGTTGTTCCCTCTCCCGGGGATAATGTTTTGATTAAAGGTCCGGTCACTATCCCTCTAATTGTAAACGTTAACGGCATGGAAGTTACAAACAGCGGAAGTATAAAACCCGAAATAATTAACTCTAATGCTTACAAAATTTACATTACCGAATATCTTATAAACAATGGAGATATTACCGGATCGAATTTACATATTTATTTCGGGGGGAAACCGGGGAGTATATACAACGAAGCTAATGGAAACGTAAACATTAATACATTTAATGTTACCGATTCACTGTCACATCCATTCAAATCCGAAGGAAAATTATTTTCGCCGAAATACTTTTATGCATACGATGCAACACTAACTACTGCCGGAAATGTCACTATTGATAGCTGTGAATTCAGAGTGCATAAATTTATTCAAGGTGATAATCTACAATTCGAAAAAGTGATTATTCAAAGACATTCTAAATTCTATGTTGATGAATATGTTAATAATCCATCCGATACATCAGGAATCGAATTTAAGAACAATTCTTATATACATGGTGATACGAATTCCGGTATCAAAGCAAGTTTCTCAGATGTTATACTACGTGGAAATATTGGATTCGGACAACCCGTTACATTTAAGGGAAACATCTTTAATTATGGAAAGATATTTCCACAATTTTCATCCCATTATACTCTGACATTTGAAAATAATTTTTACAACTACGGACATGTATCCAGTAATGTTAACGGATATAAGTTTTATTTTGAAATCTACGGTGATTTGCTAAACTCGGGTGAATGGATTAGTCATAAGATATCTATGCTTGGAAACAGTGATCATATTGTATCTACCGATCCGAATTATAATTTCTCCCCTACCGAATTTGAGGCATTAAATTCTAAAGTTATTGTACCAACAACATTGAATGATAATGCTAAAGCAACCAGCAACGTGAATCATTTCCAATTTTTAAGATTCGACAATGGTGTAAAAGTTCGCGTTAAGTATCTCACTTTGGAAGGCGGTACTCAACTCTACCTGACAACAGGAAGTAACTTGGCGGTCGATAGTTTGATCGGGAATGGAAATGATATAACACTAATCGACAATTCATATATTGGTTACTACAGTGGATTTGG
>CAZULK010000122.1:0-8441 GCA_964621225.1 uncultured Melioribacteraceae bacterium
TCGCCTAAGTATTCATCAATTTCCGAACTGTTTATTTCATTCAAAATATTATATTTCAAGTAATCTTCATCAGCTTGAATTTCATTATTCTCGAGATCAAACGCTTTAGTATCGGAATTCGCAATTGATAAATAGAGTACTTCTTCTTCAACCGGATTATCGAAATATTTATCCAGCAACGCCGTGTAATTCGAATCTCCGCTTAATTCTTTTTCCAAATTCACTACAAATTGATTATTCGACTTACCTGTAAATAAGAAAATATAAGCAACCAAAACCAAAGACAAGGCAAAAGAAATTCTCGGTACCCAGTTTATCCGGGAGGAATTTTCCATTCTGCTTCTTACTTTAACTTGCAGATTATTAAAGTAAGTTTGATCAACTTCGACATCGGAAAACTGTTGAAGGCCTTCTAATTTACCGTAAATAGACATAAATTCTTTTTTAAGGCCAGGATCGGATTCAAGCCTTTTTTCGAACTCAATTTTTTCCGAATCATTCAGCAAACCTGATAAATATTTCAATATCAATTCTTTATTCATCACTCATCTTCTCCGTTATTTTTTTAAGTGCATGAAAATAGTTTGCCTTAAGAGTTCCAATGCTTTTGCCGGTAATTTCCGATATTTCCTTATAGGAAAGTTCATCAAAATTTTTCAGCACAAAAATTTCCCTTTGTTTGGGTGGTAACGTTTGCAATATTTCATCTAATTTATTCAATTTATCCTTATCATCAATATTTTTAACTATATCGTTTTCCTGTTTCGTTTCGTTTTCATTTACATCTTCGAAAGAGAAGAATCTCCTCAAATTATTCTTTTTGATCAAATTCAGACTTCTGGTTGAGGTGATTTTATAAATCCATGTGTACAGAGAAGAATTAAATTTGAACGTATTCAGTTTTTTATAAAGAACAATCAGAACTTGCTGCGTTATTTCGTCTGCATCCATGTGATTTCCGGTCATTCTTCTCGCATGCCAATAGATTTTTTCTCTATACAGCTGAACGATTTGATTGAATGCAGATTCGTCACCGTCAATAAACCTTTTTATTAATTCGAATTCTTTATTTTCTTTCATCACGTCCCGAAATTCAATACGTTGGACAATATATAGAAGGTTTGGGTTTAAAGAAAATTTTTTTATTTCATTTTAAACCTTCTCTCTTTTGCGTCTGTCCAACGTTCGAAAATAACAAAAAACTAGAAACAAAAGGAGGAAAAAATGAAACGTATAATCATTTCTGCAATCGCAATATTTTTCTTTTCGTCATTAGCGATAACCGCTCAGCCCAAAATGGGATTGGGTGATAAATGTTGTGACGGACCAAGAATGAAAGAAAGGATGATAGAAAAACTAAATCTATCGGATGAACAAAAAGATAAAATTGCTCAATTAAAGTTAGAAGCACAAAAGCAATCTCTTGAATTCAAAAACGAAATTGAGAAAAATCATCTCTCAATTAAACAAGAATTACTAAAAGATAATGTAAACGAAGATGCTATATTAAAATTAGCTAATCGCAACGGTGAACTGAAAAACAAGATAAAAAATGTTCATATAAAAACTTGGTTCAAGATTTACAATTTATTGAATGCCGATCAAAAGAAAGAATTTAAAAAATCTTTTGGTAGAATGATGGACGAAGCCCAAAAGATGAAAAGAAGAATGAAAGAACATCCCCCAAAAAGAAGAGGCGGACCAAGGAATTAATCTAAATCTCCCCAATAATGGCGCCGGGCGAAAGTCCGGCGTTTTTTTTATTTTGGATTTGTCGGCCGTATTTCCAGCTCAGATATATTTGCTCTATCCGGTAATTCAATTATGCTTTTTACCGTGCTTGCTACATCTTCGGGGGCTAGTATTTTATCCGGGTTCGATGGTTTTACGGGAGCATTGCTGATCATATCCGTCATAACAGAGCCCGGACAAACCGCTACCACCCGGATGTTATATTCCCTTAATTCAAGCATAAGTGAACGCGTAAATCCCATTACGGCATGCTTGGTTGCGGCATACATTGTACCATAAACGAATCCGTTCTTTCCGGCAAGAGAAGAAATATTAATTATCGTCCCCTTTTTATTCTCAATCATATTAGGCGAAACAGCTTTGGTGAAATTATAAATGCCATAAACATTTGTGTTCATTTGCATTTTGAATTCTTCCAGCGAAGAATCCATAAATTTTTTGAATACCGCCACACCGGCATTATTCACCAATACATCAATTTTATTGTACTTAGCAATTATTTCCGACACAGATTCATTTACAAATTTTGTGTCAGAAACATCACCGGCAAAAATCTCGGAATTACAATTAATTTCCGAGCTCAGGTTATTTAATTTTTCTTCGTCCCTTCCAAAGAGAAATAAATTATTATCCTTTTCATCTAGTGCAAATGCAATAGCTTTACCTATTCCTTTACTCGCACCGGTGATTAAAATGTTTAATCTGCTCACTTTAAGTCCCCTTGAATTGGTCTTAGTACAATTTCTTCAGCAATTGCAGTGGAGTTGTTTTGATACAGTTCGTAAATAAGATTGGCAATATCATCCGGCGACATCATTCTTTCGCCGAATTCCTCCAATGCATTGTTCGGCCATATCGGTGTGCGGGTTGCACCGGGATAAATATTTATTACCCGTATATTATGTTTGCGCACTTCTTCCCTCAAAACTTTTGCAAATGCTTTCAAACCCGCTTTGGAAGCGGAATAAATTGCCGAATTTTTGAACACCACATCCGCAGCAACTGAGAGAATATTTATTATAGTTCCATGTTTCCTTTCTATCATTCCAGGTAGAACTTGCTGTATGAGTCTGATGGCTCCGCTTAAGTTTGTATTAATAATCTTGGTTAAATCCTCTTCGGTAGAGTTTTCAACGGGAGTAAAAGAAGTAACTCCTGCATTGTTTATCAAACAATCGATATCGTACTCATCGGAAATATTTGTAAATGTGCTCTTTACATTTTCGGCATCTGTCACATCAACCGGAAAAACCTTGATCAGATCACTCTCTTTTGCCAGATAGTTGTTCAATTCCTTTTCATTTCTTGAAGAAACAATCACATTTTTTTGAGAATCTATAAACTTAAGTGCAATAGATTTACCTATTCCGGAGCTGGCTCCGGTTACCCAAATTGCCGGTTTACCCATTAAATTCTCTCCTTCGAAATCAAATTTAAAAATTCGGTTCTTGTTCGCGAATCACTCTTAAAAATACCATGCATAGCTGAGGTTGTTGTTATCGAATTTTGTTTTTGAACTCCCCGCATCATCATGCACATGTGATATCCTTCCGCAACAACTACCACACCACGAGGGGAAAGGAGTTCATCCAGAGTGTCAGCAATTTGCTGAGTCATTCTTTCTTGAACTTGTAATCTTCTGGCAAACATATCTACAATACGCGGTATTTTACTTAATCCTACTATTTTTCCGTTGGGGATATAAGCAACATGAACTTTACCATAAAATGGCAGCATGTGATGTTCGCATAAACTGTAAAAATCAACATCCTTAACAATAACCATTTCGTCATATTTTTCTTCGAAAATTGCACCGTTGACTATCTTATCCAATTCCATACGATATCCTTGAGTCAGAAAATCGTAGGCTTTTGCTACCCTGACCGGTGTTCTTAGCAATCCTTGTCTCTTAGGGTCTTCACCAACTTCTTCCAATATCTGTAACGTAATATTTTCCAGTTTTTTTAATTCCATCATTCACCTTTGTATTCAGCGTAATTATTTTCCGTTTCGTAAATTTTTATTGAATGCAACTCACCCGAAGGTAATTTGTCGACTAATTGATTCCAACAGGCAACCGCAATATTTTCTGCCGTTGGAATTATACCTTCCATAAAATCGACGTCGGTATTTAGATTTTTATGATCTACTTTGGAAATTATATTCTTGTAAATAATTTCTTTCAATATTTTAAGATCTATTACATATCCGGTTTCGGGATCAATTTCTCCTTTAACAACCACTTCCAAAGTGTAATTATGTCCATGCCAATTGGGATTATTGCACTTCCCGAAAATTTCATCATTTTTCTCATCCGAAAAAGCGGGATTAAATAATCTGTGTGCAGAACTGAAAACTTCCCTACGGGTTACATAAATCATTTTAACCTTCTAATACTTTTTTTACTTCTTCAACATGCCCGTTGACTTTAACTTTGGGGAATATTTTAACTATTCTTCCCTCTTCGTCAATTACTACCGTAGTACGAACCACTCCCATATATTTCCTGCCGTACATACTTTTTTCCTGCCAAACGCCATATTTCTCCAATACCTTTTTCTCGGTGTCACTTAAAAGAGTAAAAGGTAAATCATGTTTGGCTTTAAACTTTTGGTGGGATTCAACAGAATCGGGGGAAACACCGAGAACAACCGCATTCAATTTTCCCAACTCCGGCATATTATCCCTAAAATCACATGCTTCTTTTGTACAGCCCGAAGTATTATCCTTAGGATAAAAATAAAGGACAACCTTTTTACCTAAAAAGTCTTTCAACGAAACTTTTTCACCTTTATCGTCCGGCAAAGTAAATGCCGGGGCTTTATTTCCTTCTTTAATCATATTGCGTCTCCCGAATTAAGATGAATAAAAGCGGGGATTACTCCCCGCCTTATTTTATAAATTAGCAAGTGTCTCTTTTATTGCATCATAATTTGGTTCGGTATTCGGGTCTTCCAAAACCTCGGCATACCTTACAACACCTTCTTTGTCAACAACAAAAGCGCTTCGCTTTGCTACGCCCTTCATATCCAATTTGCCCGGGACGAAAACATCGTAGTAAGCGCCGTAAGCTTGACAAACTTCTTTGTTGAAATCACTCAACAAAGGGAAATTGAACTGTTGTTGCTCAGCCCATAGTTTTTGTGCGAACGGACTATCAACGCTGATAGCCAAAACTTGGGCATCCAAGTTTTCGTACTGTGCCATTCCGTCTCTCATGGAACAGAGTTCTTTGGTACAAGTACCTGTATTGACTAAAGGAAAAAATAAAACGATGACGTTTTTTTCTCCTTTGAACTGACTTAATGATATATTTTCGAGCGTGTGGCTCTTCAATGTAAAATCGGGAGCTAAGTCCCCTACTTTTACAGACATGTTTACTCCTTGTTTATTCTGATTTTATACCTAATTTAACGGTTACTTGATATTCAATTTGACCGTCTTGAGTTACTCTACCCCGTTGTTCCACAACTTCGAACCAGGAAACCTGATTCTTGGAATTGGTATCTTCCACTACAGTTTTAACTGCATCAGAAATACTTTCGTATGAAATTCCAACGCGGGTAATTATTTCAAATGTTTTTGCCATTTTTAACTCCTGAATAATATTTGTACATTTTGTCCAATTTTTTCTTGGAACAAATCTTTTCCCAATTTTTAGCTAGTAAATTTACAATTTTGCTAAATGAATTTCATTAACTATTTTTGAAATAAATCTAAAAGCATATATGACGAAAGATTCACACGAAATATTTAAAAATTTTCTGAAGGCCGAAAATCACAGAATCACTCCCGAACGATTCGAAGTACTCGATTATGCTTTGGCTCAAAAGGGACATTTTGCGGCTGATGAATTATATATCGCAATGAAATCGGATTCGTCGAATATCTCCAGGGCGACGGTTTATAATACATTGGAATTAATAGCGAAATGCGGTTTGCTTGCCAAAAGGAATTTTGGCGACGGAAGAACCAATTATGAAACCAATTTCGAAAAAAACAACCACGATCATCTTATTTGTACCAATTGCGGGGAAATAATCGAATTCTATTCCCCCGAAATTCAAAAAATAATCGACGAAGTAAGCGAGCGCCTTGGTTTTGAACCGGCAGATTACTCATTCAACATTTTCGGAAGATGCAAGAATAAAGATAACTGCGACATTACAAAGAAAAATAGAGAACAATGACTCAACCTGAACTTCCCAAATATCCATTAGTTTGGAACAGAAATAATATTTATCTTAAAGTATTTACTTCAATTCCTGAACTGGCTACCGGAATTCTTCTTCGTGTTGAAGATAAAAATATAATTATCGATCCGGGCGACGGCATTCTTAGGGACTTGAACGTGGAATTGGGGAAAGAAAAAATTTTAGAAATTGATAATATTTTTATCACTCACGGGCATCATGATCACCTCGGCGGACTGTGGTCACTTCTGACTTATATGATGATCATGAAAAAGAAATCCGGATTGAATATCTATTCCCCACAAAATTGTATTGAATTGAAATCAATAATTAAAGCATTCAAAGAAGTTTATTCTAATCAGAATGCTTATGATATTAAATTGAATGAATTGATGGCTAGCGATTCTGTTAAGATTAATAATTTAACTATAACCCCTTTCGAAGTTTACCATAGGGAATATTCAGAAGGTTCCGTCGAAAGAATACCTTCCTTGGGTTATAAATTTGAATATGACAATAAAAAAATAGTTTACGGTGGTGATACAGCCTATTTTGACGAGTTCAAAGAGATAGTCCGGAACGCTGATCTTGCCATTGTTGATGCAGGAGCCGGAGACCAGAGTGATTCCGAGATTCATATGAATTTCAATCAAGCTAATCTCCTAGGGAAATTAGCCAAAGAATATTTTTTAGTACACGTTCCGCAAAAATTTTATAAGTAAAAGAGGTAATCATGAAAAGATTCGCAATGTTGTTTTTGTTTGTATTTGTAACCTTCGTTAAAGCACAGGATAATCCTGAGATAACGGCAAAAGAAGTGTTGAATTACATTTCCTTCCTTGCATCCGACGAAATGGAAGGCCGTTTCACCGGAAGCGAAAAATGTTATAAAGCCGGAGAATTTATTTCGAACGAATATAAAAAGATGGGAGTTCTTCCACTTTTTGACGGTGAATATTTTCAAAAATTCGATTTCGTCGAAGACGTTGAATTAGGAAAAGACAACTCTGCTGTTTTGCAAATTGGCGAAATGAAGTCGATGTTAAAACTAGGTGATGATTATACTCCAACAGGTTTTTCGGGCAATGCAAAAGTAAAAGCACCGGTAGTATTTGCCGGATACGGAATAACTGCACCAAAATTGAATTACGACGATTATTCAAACATCAGCGTTAAAAATAAAATTGTTGTTGTAATGAGATATAATCCCGAAAGCAGTAATCCACATTCGGAATTTGATAAGTATAGTTCACTCAGATTCAAAGCGACAACGGCTCAATCAAACGGTGCTTTGGGAATGATAATTGTAAACGGTCATTCCCCATCGGAAGAAGATAATTTATTTAAGTTCAGATACGATAGAGCTGCTGGCATCGAAGGATTTCCGGTGGTTCATGTGAAAAGAAATTTTATAGAGAAGATGTTTTCGCTGAATAATAAGGACTTTGCGGATATTCAAAATGAAATTGATTCCACTAAAAATCCTCATAGCTTCGATTTACAAAATTGCATTGCCGAATTGAATACCGAAGTGAATGAAGTTCATAAAACCGGAAGAAATGTGGGTGGACTTATTAAAGCTCCCGGAAACAGAAGTGAATACATTGTGATCGGAGCGCACTACGATCATTTGGGGTATGGAAAAGTTGGTTCTCTTTACAGAGGCAAAGATAAAAAGGTTCATAACGGTGCGGATGATAATGCTTCCGGTACTGCCGGAGTAATGGAACTTGCAGAAAAATTCATGAGCATTCAACCTCAATTAAAAAGAAATATTATTTTCCTTAATTTCTCGGGAGAAGAATTAGGTTTGCTCGGTTCAAACCATTTTGTAAATCACCCGCCGGTTGATTTGAACAACATAGTTGCAATGATCAATATGGACATGATCGGAAGACTAGATTCCACAAACAGTTTAACTGTATTTGGAACAGGCACTTCGTCAAATTGGAAAGAACTATTGAACGAAAAAAACAAATACGGTTTGGTAACAACGTATAACGATGACGGCTACGGACCTAGCGATCATGCATCTTTCTATTCAAAGAAAATTCCGGCGCTTCATTTTTTCACCGGCACTCATGCAGATTACCACCGTCCAAGCGATGATGTTGAAAAAATAAACGAAGAAGGTGAAAAAGTTGTACTCGATTATATATTTGATGTTGCTTATACTCTAGCCACGGGAGAAGAAACGCCTAATTATGTTTATGTGGAAAGAAAGGAAGGAACTAAAGGCGGTTGGAAAGTTTACGTAGGAACTATTCCGGATTATGCCAGTACAGACGTATTCAAACTCTCCGGCGTTAGCCCAAATAGCCCTGCAGCAAAGGCAGGTTTGAAAGGCGGGGATATTATGATCAAGTTTGGAGACAGAAAAATAAATAATATTTATGATTATGTTTACGCACTTCAAGATCATGCGCCGGGAGATGTGGTGAAAGTGACCGTAAAACGCAACGGAGAGGAAAAAACATTCGAAGTGGTTTTAGGCGC
>CAZULK010000123.1:0-8403 GCA_964621225.1 uncultured Melioribacteraceae bacterium
AACATACAATTGTAAAAATGTGTATAACCTGCCGCTCAACCCGACCCAGTCAGAGGCTGGGCAAGCAGCAGTACCGGTGCGGGATGAAACGAAAATTTTAGGTTTAAATATGTTGTTTATCCGCGGTGGACGGATTAGCGACAAGCGCCATCATCACAATTAAAATTCCTTCCTTCAAGCGTTTTTAATATATTTCCGTATTGAATAAAACTGAAAATGATAAAGATAACCAATCTTCATAAAGCCTTTAACGATAACAAAGTTCTGCGGGGAGTAGATCTGTCTATAAATACCGGTGAAACGCTTGCCATAATTGGAAGAAGCGGGTGCGGTAAGTCCGTATTGCTGAAGCATATTGTCGGCTTGCTTGAACCCGACATGGGAAGCGTTGAAATAGAAGGGGAACTTCTCAACATTAACGACAAAAAGTCGCTCTACAGATTGAGAAGAAAGTTCGGTTTCCTTTTTCAAGGCGCCGCTTTATTCGACAGTTTAACGGTAGAAGAAAACATTGCCTTGCCATTGGTTGAAAATGACACCGGAATTTCAAACAGCGAACTAAAAGAGAGAATAGAAGAGAAATTAAATTTAGTCGGCTTACCCGGAATCGAAAAACTTAAACCGGCCGAATTATCCGGCGGTATGAAAAAACGTGTGGGCTTGGCAAGGGCTTTAATTACCGAGCCGGAGTATATCCTTTACGATGAACCGACTACGGGATTGGATCCCATTATGTCCGACTCAATTGACGAATTGATTGCGGAGCTGACCACAAAATTGAGCGTTACTTCGGTTGTTGTAACGCACGATATGTTCAGCGTAAAAAATGTAGCCCATCGTATTGCAATGATGCACGAAGGGAAGATTTATTTTATCGGAACCCCCGAAGAGTTAATTAATTCAAACGACGAAGTTATTAGCAATTTTATTAAAAGAACCGAAAAAGCGTGAGTAAAGTTAAAACAAAATATATCTGTTCGAATTGCGGTTACGAATCTTTGACCTGGTTGGGTAAATGTCCCAACTGCGGCGAGTGGGATTCCTTTTCCGAAGAAAGAATTGAAAGCAACAAAAACAAATCATCTGCAGGTTTTACATCCTCGCAGGCCTATCCCCTTATACACACTAACGATTTTGAGGAATCGAGAATCGTTACCGGTATCAAAGAATTCGACAGAGTTTTGGGCGGCGGAATTATGCCGGGCTCCGCAGTTTTGATTGGAGGAGATCCCGGGATTGGTAAATCCACTCTCGCTTTGCAAGTTGCAGCTTCGGTAAATAAAAAAGTTCTTTATGTTACCGGGGAAGAGTCCGCAAAACAATTAACACAAAGAGCGGGAAGGTTAAAAATAGAGTCGAACAACGTTTTGGTTCTTCCGGAAACAAACGTGAACGCAATAGTGGATCAAATAAATAAAATTGAACCCGAAATTGTGATAGTGGATTCTATCCAAACTGTATACAGACCGGAATTCGAAAACGCCCCGGGAACGGTAACACAAATAAGGGAATGCGCTTCCTATTTAATGCAATTTGCCAAAGCCAAAGGGTTTGCCCTTTTCATAATCGGTCACGTTACAAAAGAAGGCGTTATTGCCGGACCGAAAATATTGGAACACATTGTTGATACGGTTCTTCAATTCGAGGGGGAAGGAAATCACAGCTACAGAATACTGCGTGCTCAAAAAAACCGGTTCGGTAAATCGAATGAAATAGGTGTGTTCGAAATGCACGATTCCGGATTGACGGAAGTAAAAAATCCGAGCGAACTCTTCCTTAGTGAAAGGGGCAATGAAATAAGCGGCTCGGTAGTTACCGCAAGCATGGAAGGAACAAGACCCGTATTGTTCGAAGTTCAGGCGTTGGTTACTCCTTCCCATTTTGGTAACCCGCAGAGGGTTGCAACCGGATTCGATTACAGAAGGTTGTCTATTTTATTGGCCGTACTCGAAAAGCGCGCCAATGTAAGAGTATCGACACATAATGTGTTTTTAAATATGGCCGGCGGATTAAAAGTGTACGAACCGGCAATAGATTTGGCCGCTTGCATTGCAATTGCTTCGAGTCTTTCGAATTTGCCCGTCCGGAATAAATTGTTGGTTGTTGGGGAAGTCGGTCTTGGAGGAGAGATACGCTCCGTTGGGCATATTGAAAGCAGGTTGAAAGAATCGGAAAAGTTGGGCTTTGAAGAAATTATAATTCCATCCGCAAATTTTAAGTCGCTGAATAAAATAAAAGGACTTAAGATTCACGCCGTTGCTTCCCTTGCGGAAGCCATAACAATTGCATTGAGGTAAAACAAAACGGTCGATGTTTTTTCACCGACCGCTTTTAAAAATCAGCAGCAACCGCCGCCGTCGTAAAAATATGTTGATGGTGAAATAAATATATCATCCCTTCCCAAAGCCATTAAAGCAGCGGCAGTTTTATCGCATACGGCCAAAGGTTGATTGTTCAACAAGACATGTCCCTTGTTATCGTCAAAATATTCTTCGTCTCCGAAATATATTGCGGTCTTTCCGGTAAAAACGCAAGGTCCGTCTTCCGGCATCGGATCTTTAATAGCGCATATTTCAACGCTTTCTATGTAAATGGTTTCGCCGGTTTGGTATTGTTTCGGTGATAAAATACGATACGGTCTTTTGGCTCTTACTTCTATTGTTCCGAATCCGATTGAGGAAATTCTATCCAAATAATTTTTTAACGGTATCGCTCCGCTTAAACAAAGGGCTCTTAGTTCTTCGTTATATTTCAAGCCTTCCGGCATTTCCTGTTCACAAATCGGATCGGAAAGAACAAGTCTGCCGTGTGGTTTCAGTACGCGATACATTTCGCTTAACGCTCTGTCCAGATCATCTTCGTGAAAAATATTGAAAAGACAATTTTGTGCGGCTACGTCTATTGAATTGTCTTCTACGGGAAGCGATAACGCATCCCCTTCTTTAATTGAAATCATATCTTTTGTAAACCAATCGTTCACTTTTTCCGCTTCGGCTAAATTTTGATTGCACACTTCAATCATTTCCGTAACGGGGTCAACACCGATTACGCTGTTTGGTTTGCGTGTAAAATATGCAAACTGGAGGAGTTCCATTCCCCCGCCGACACCAACATAAAGAACAGTGGGATCGTTCGCTAAATCGGCCGGGTTTACGGTGCTGCCGCAGCCGTAATTCATTTCCAACATTTTTTCCGGAATGTTTAATCCGGGTAATTGCCAAATTGGAGTTGTAGTGCAGCACAATCCTTTATCCGGATTTAATGCCGCCTCTTTGTATACGTTCTTAGTTGTTTCGAGATAAGTGTTCATAAAGTTCCTTTCTAAATTAAACTATTCTGGTTGCTAAATAAATCAATGAAAAAGCAATAAGAAATATCATTCCGGCCCAACTGAGCATTTTCAACCAAGCCTTGGGATGATATTCTTTTGCAAAAAAATCGCTTGTTACTACTTTGTAGTTAATAATTGCAAAAACGGGTGCTGCCAAGAATGAAACTATAGTTGCAAAATCGAGCAATGTTTTCAACCCGCTTGTGAAGAAGAAAATTATTCCAACGGAAAAAAGAGCCATTGTAATTCCGGAAATCCAATAAAGTTTAGATGATTTGTCATTCTCATCATTTCCTATCAGTTTGAAACATCCCGCCAATGTTCTCGGGTATGCATCGAATACGGTTAAAGCTGTACTTGCCATTGTAATAAATACAATAGTGGAGATGATTACCCTGCTCCATTCACCGATTGTTTTTGTATAAAGCGAAACCAATTGGGATGAAAATACTATTCCGCTGTTGGAAAATTTTTCTCCGGTATGATACATCACATAAGCTCCCAAGCCTACAAAGAATGCAGCCATGATTGTCGTTCCCACATAACCGATATGGAAATCGATTAAAGATTCTTTCAAAGAGGGTTTATATTTTGTTTCTTTTGTTCTTTCCAAAGCCCAAAGGGAAGGCCAAACCGAAACTTCAATAGGAGCAGGCATCCAGCCCATCAACGCTAAAAGAAAAGCAATTCCTGCACTCGACCACAAATCTGTTACCGGAATTATTTCCGGACCTGTCCGTTCAACCCCCAAAGCGATAAAAACGGTTACAATAGTTGTTATGGCAAGAATGCTAACCATTACCTTCATTATTTTATCCAGTGCTTTGTAATGTCCGATAAAAAGAAGAGCAAGTGTAACAATCAACACCAAAACAGAAATTGACTGGATGGAATAATTCAATCCGAAGAGGTTTCCGGTTAAACCCGCCGTTACCAGCGTAATGGCTGCGCCGTTTATTATTGCCGTGAATATATTCAAAATGAAAAAGAGGAGAACAACACTCCGCCCTAGTTTTTTATATCCTTCCAAAATACTTTCTCCCGTTACGGCTGTGTAGCGGTGACCGTATTCAAAAAAAGGATATTTGAAAATGTTGATCAATATAACCAACGGCAGTAAGTCCAAGCCGTAATTTGCTCCGGCTCTTGTGGATTGTATTAAGTGGGAACCGCCGATAGCCGCGCCGGCAAACAAAATTCCCGGACCGAGTGTTTTCAATATTTTGGATAAGCTGGTACCTTTCATGAAATCTCCCTTATTTGTTAGCTATGCTGTTGTACCTCCGCAACTTGAACCTGCTCCGGCGGTACATCCGAAACAATGTATTCCCGTAAGAATTTTTCTTCCGCTTAATTTGTCTGCGTCGAATTCGCTTATATGTTTTGGCGCATTCTCTCCGGTTTTAAGTTCGAGCATTTGATTGAAATCGCAATCGTATAAATATCCGTCCCAACCCACAGACAAAGTAAATTTACACATCACACCCAAAGCCGCGGCAGGATTAAATGAATCGACAAGTTTTTGCATATAAGCCTCAAAATTGCCTGAAGCCAACAAGTAATCCAAATACCTGCTTATCGGCATATTTGTGATTGTATAAAGATTATTAAAATAAACGCCATGCCTTTTCTCCAATTCCCTCTTATAATCACGTTCAAGTGCTTCTTGAGAGGGAGGAAGAAAAGCTCCGATAGGATTGTAAACCAAATTGAGTTTCAATCCCGAACCTTCTTTGCCGTAACCGGATTCATTAAGCTTTTTAATTGCAGAGATCGATTGCTCGAACACCCCGCTTCCCCTTTGTTTATCGGTATAATTTGCCTTGTAATAAGGAAGCGAGGAAACCACTTCAATCTCATTTTCTGCAAAAAACTGAATGAAGTCTTCGAATCCGTTTGCAACAAGAATGGTTAAGTTTGATCTTACCATTATATGCTTGTTTAATTTTTTAAGCTCCGTAACAAACCATTTGAAATTCGGGTTTAGTTCGGGAGCGCCTCCGGTAAGATCAACTACTTCAATTTTTGAACCGGCTAATGCGTCAATGCATTGTTGCATTGTTTCCTTTGTCATTATCTCTTTTCTGTCGGGACCTGCATCCACGTGACAATGTTTGCAAACCTGGTTGCACATTTTACCGAGATTAACTTGAAATATTTCTATGTCGCCCGCTCTTAACTCCGGTTCGCCCGATAACTTAAATTTAGATTCGAAAGATGGCAGATTATGCAGTTCTTCGAGAATATTTAATTGTTCAATCGGAGATGCAAGTTTTTCTCCGTATGCTTTCATGCTTTTTGTTCTTACTTCAACTTTCATCAATATCCTTTCTTTACATGGTTAACTTTTCATTAATGTTTTTCATTTGAACTCCGTGCACAAGGGATGCGCCGCCTCTTATTGCGGCTGCAACGTGAACGGCTTCCGTCATCTGTTCCAAATCCGCTCCTTGTTGAAGGCTTTCCTGTGTGTATGCATCAATGCAATAAGGGCATTGAACGGCATGGGCAACTGCCAAAGCAATTAATGATTTTTCCCTTTTGGTTAATGCGCCTTCTTCGAACACCGCGCCGTACCATTGACTGAATTTTTTCCACAGCTCCGGCGACCCTTCGCTCATTTCGGCAAATTTGTTTAAATCTTCCGGATTATAATAAGTATCCATAGCTTACTCCATAAAAGTTTATTTGTTTATTAATAGTATGTTTGAATTGTTTAACGGAGGGAAAATTCCGGAGGAGCTTTCAAAAAGATGGTTTGATATGATAATCGATTTGTTATTACGTTTTTAACAGATGTGAATTTGTTGCTGAGAGATAAGTATATAGTTAAGAATATATTTTCATAAAACTTAATGCATAAGCAGAAGTAATTGAATTCCCTTTTATATTCTTCGAATGTATCGGCATCCTTTTTCTTTTTCGATTTGATAATTTGAAAGTGTAAGTTTTTTAAACCGTTAATTAATTGTTTCAATTCCTTTCCGGTGTGGTAGCATAAATCCAAAAGGAGACTTTTAAAATTGGTTGTGAATTCTTTTGAATTGAAAGCAAGGAAATAAAATCCTCCGTCATTCGAAGGACCAACAATCACTTCGTTTTCTTTAAGAGTATTAAAACTATTCGACACAAAGTTTTTTGAAATACCAAAAGTGTCGTTGCCTATAACGGCAATCTTTTCGTATCCCAAATTAATTGTCCTTTCGATGGAACCGGTTAGTTTCTCGGCAAATGAATTTCCCTTTTGTTGATAAACTGCAGAGTCGGATATTTGATTTAAGTCCCCGTCGGAGAAGACCAATAAATCGAATTGTTCGCACGAAAGGGTTTTGGTAATTATCGATATCGATTTTGCAATCATATTTCTGAGCTGAATCTCTCCCCTCACGGAATTGCTTTTACGTTTTGCATCATTCCGTGGTGTAGATGTAAACAATATGACTGCGTTTTTATTCAATAGTATTCCTTAAGTAATAAGCAATTTACTTCAACAAGTGTTTATTATCAACACTGTTTAGTTTCCAACTATATGGTAAGTATTCTATTTCCCATGAATCAATGTTTTTGCGGATATCGTTTGCCAAGCCGGCCTCCAAATAAGATGCAACGTAAAGCAACAAATCCTTTTCGTTGTTTGCAAAATCTTCTTCGTACCAATCAAACAGTTTGGACAAGTATGCTATCTTTTTATCTTTGTCAAAGTAATTCCTTGAATAGGACGTTAAAAAAGCCTTTGCTTGATCGTTGAGTTGTTCGTCCAAAACCGAACCGTAGTATGGTTCTGCTCTTAACGGGGGACAACTAACGGCAGCACAAACAAGTGCAAAATGTATTCTCGGTTCGTCAAACTTTTTCCTTATTATTTCATGCTCAATTTCGTTTAAGCTTATTTTCTTACCGTTAATTACAAACAAATCCTTATCCCAAACCGTTTGTTTTATAATATGCCCGATTATTCTTCCGCCGGTGTGTAGTTCGTTTATACTTTCAATAGGGTAATTGTCCGTTATTACTTTTAAGGTGAAAAGATTATACGCATTTAACCAAAACGCCAATCTTTCTTTAGAGTCTTCAATTACACCGGGATTCATTTCCTCTAATTTGGCTACAGCCTTGTTCAGGTTTTCATCGTTCTTTAAGGATTTATAATCGACCAAACCATCATGAACATTGGCTTTAAGAAGCTTGCTGTAATATACGTCATAACTTTGAGCATATAGCTCAAGGAACAGAAAGCTTAATATAATTACTAATTTAAATTTCATTTAAAAATTTCTCTTTCATTTTTTCTTTTAATTTATTGTTCTTTCCCTCTTCTATCCATTTGGAAAAAGAAGTGACATCATCTACGTCAATCAATTCTTCCAAAAGCGAAAAAGAGAGATTTGTTTGCTTCAGTTTGGAAACCGTATCCCGGAAAACCGTGTCTGTGCTCCATTGGATATCACCAAACAAAACCGGGTGAACTTTTTTCATCCCTAAAAGATAATACCCGCCGTCGTCGGAAGGCCCCAAAACTACATCGGAAGAATCAAGTTCGTTAAAGGCTTTATTGATTATTTGCTTGTTTATATCGGGTATATCGGTTCCAATGATCACACACTTTGTGTAATTAAAACCGAGAACTTTTTCGAAAGCATTCAGCATCTTATCACCGAGGGTGCCGCCACTTTGCCGGTGATAATTAAACCTTTTATTTACCCAATCTTTTATGCTTGCTTCATTATCATCCGATGCGAAGAATAAATGAATGCCGGTATTCTCAAGGGAATCGAGTTCTTCGAAAAGATAGTTTGTACACTCTTTGTAAAACTCAACAGCGTTTTCCTCACCAATATCTTTGGCTAATCTGGTTTTTACTTTTCCCTTTTGAGGATATTTGGCAAATATTATAAGTGCGTTATTCTGCATAGTATTTATTATAAATTTTATCCGGGTTTGTGCCCGTTAAAAAACGTATTATGTAAATAAGATTGAGCAATTGGGTTTTAATATAACCTTTTTTCTTGAATCTACTGGCAGATGTGATAATTTTACATTTTATTTTTTTTATTCCGCAGCTTTTTCTCAAC
>CAZULK010000124.1:0-8321 GCA_964621225.1 uncultured Melioribacteraceae bacterium
TATTATTCCCTAAATCTTCCCAAACAAATCAGCCATTTCAATTGCGCTAAGGGCGGCGTCCCAGCCTTTGTTGCCGGATTTAGTTCCAGCTCTTTCAATGGCTTGTTCAATTGTATCGGAAGTAATAACACCGAATATTATAGGCACACCGGTTTCCATTCCGGCGCTTGCAATTCCTTTTGAAACTTCGGCCGCAACGTAATCGAAGTGGGGAGTTGCTCCGCGAATAACCGCACCAAGACAAATAATTGCGTCATAATCTCCGTTAACCGCAAGTTTTTTCGCTGTCAACGGGATTTCGAATGCGCCCGGCACCCAAACCACGTCGATATCATCAAAATTGCCTTCGTGCCTTTCGATGCAATCCACAGCTCCGCCGAGTAATTTGTTGGAGATGAATTCGTTGAATCTGCTTACTACTACGGCAAACTTTTTATCCTTTGCCGTCAACATACCTTGAATAACATTTGCCATTTTTATCCTCTATCTATTTTTATAATGTCTTCCAAAATTAAATGTCCCAACTTTTCCTTTTTCGTCTTCAGATAATGTTTGTTGTTTTCGTTCGGACAAATTTCCAGCGGGACGCGTTCTGTAATATTTAAGTCGTAACCCTTTAAACCGATTATTTTCTTCGGGTTGTTTGTCATCAATCTTAAATTCTTCAATCCCAAATCTTTCAGAATTTGTGCGCCTATTCCGTAATCCCTCAAATCCGGCTTGAAGCCAAGTTCTTCGTTTGCTTCAACGGTGTCCCTTCCCTCCTCCTGCAATGCATAAGCCAAAAGTTTATTAACCAGTCCGATGCCTCTTCCCTCTTGCCTCATATACAACAGAACGCCTTTACCTTCCGACTCAATTTTGCTCAACGCAGTTGCAAGTTGATCACCGCAGTCGCATCTTTTGGAACCGAACACATCTCCGGTAAGGCATTCGGAATGAACCCGGACCAATACGGGCTCTTCTCCGTTAATTTCCCCTTTTACAAGAGCAATTGGATTGTCATTCGGGTCGAGAAGATTTTCATAAAGATGAAGTTTGAAATCTCCGTATTTTGTTGGGAGATTGATTATTACCCTTTTCCGTACAAGTTTTTCAGTCCTTCTGCGGAATTCTATCAAGTCCGCAATTGTAATAATTTTGAAATTATGTTTCTCGGCAAATTCCATTAACTCGGGCACTCTTGCCATTGTACCGTCTTCGTTCATTATTTCGCATAGGACACCGGACGGTTTTAATCCCGCCAGTTTTGCCAAATCCATTGCCGCTTCTGTGTGACCGCTTCTTTTAAGAACCCCGCCTTTCTTTGCAATTAAAGGGAATATATGTCCCGGCCGGGCAAAATCTTCGGGGTGAATATCTGCATAGGTTAAAGCCCTTATTGTAGCGGATCTATCGTATGCCGATATACCTGTAGATGTCCCTTTTTTATAATCTACAGTCACCGTAAAATTTGTGTTGTGGGGAGCTGTGTTATTGTTTACCATTAAATCGAGATTCAGTTCTTTCGCCCTTCTTTCGGTAATGGAAACGCAAATCATTCCCCTCCCTTCTTTCGCCATGAAATTGACGTCTTCCGGTCTGGCCAGTTCTGCGGCCATAATTAAATCGCCTTCATTCTCGCGGTCTTCGTCGTCAACCACAATCACCATCTTTCCGTTTCGAATATCTTCTACCGCGGATTCAATGTCGTCAAATTTGTTTTTCATCTTAAAATCCTTCTTCTTTCAACCTTTCGATTGTAAATTCTGAATTTTGTTTATTATATGAAATTAACCTTTCCAAATATTTGGCAAGCATGTCAACTTCCACGTTAACTGCATCTCCCGTTTTAAGATAACGCAGAACTGTATTTTGCCAGGTATGAGGAATAATTGAAATTGCAACCGAAGCCCGGTAAGCTTTGGCAATAGTAAGACTAATGCCGTTAATAGCAATAGAACCTTCGTCGATGCAATATTTCATTAAATTAGCAGGTAGGGAAAATTCCAACAGATAGGCATCGCCTCGCGGGATTACCTTCGTTAATTTTCCGATACCGTTTACATGTCCCATCACAAAATGTCCTCCCAATCTGGAGTTGGCTTTGAGCGCCCTTTCCAGATTAACATGAGTTCCTTCCCGGAAATTGTTGATGGTGGTTTTGGTTAATGTCTCCCCTACAGCTTCAACATCAAAATAGTTTTCACCAACGTTTACAGCAGTAAGACAAATACCGTTTACGGAAACCGAATCGTCAACTTTCAAATCATCGAGAATCGATTCGCAAAATATTGATAATCTTTTTCCTCCGGGGATGGGGGAAATTTTCTTTATCTTCCCTATTTCTTCAATTATTCCCGTAAACATGATACGAAATATAATAAAAGGTGGAATGACCTGATATTCAGTTCAACAGGAAACTTGGATAAATTCAATAATAATTCATGTAATTTTTGTCATTTGCGGTCACATAATTGAAAGGAAAATTAAGGTGATAATAATTTGCAATTTCAATAATTATTCATAAATTCATTTCCAAGTCAAAAACTTTTCGGAGGTAAGGATGCCAAAAAAGAAAAACTCCACTAAATCCTCCCAAGCAAAAACTGCTTCGAGCAAAGCGAAAAACAAATCGCACTTAAACAAAAAAGGGAAACTCAAAAACAAATTCTACGAAGCCGAACTCCGCAAGCTACAAATCGAATTAGTGAAATTACAAGAATGGATCAAAGCTAAAGGACTCAGGGTTGTGGTTCTTTTCGAAGGAAGAGACGCTGCCGGGAAAGGAGGCGTAATTAAAAGAATCACTCAGAGTTTGAATCCCAGAATTGCAAGAGTTGTAGCTTTGGGCACACCAACGGAAAAAGAAAAAACACAATGGTATTTCCAACGGTATGTAGCACATCTTCCTGCAGCAGGCGAAATGGTGCTATTCGACCGAAGTTGGTATAACCGTGCCGGTGTGGAAAGAGTAATGGGTTTTTGTACAGAAGAAGAATACAGGGAGTTTCTCCGTTCCGTACCCGAATTTGAAAGAATGCTTATTCGATCGGGAATAATTTTGATTAAATATTATTTTTCCGTTAGCGACGAGGAGCAGGAGAAAAGGTTTCAGAAAAGATTGACAGATCCCACAAGAAGATGGAAATTGAGTCCCATGGATCTTGAAAGTCGCGCCAAATGGGTTGAATATTCCAAAGCTAAAGACGAAATGTTCAAGTACACGGACATCAAACAATCCCCTTGGTACGTTGTGAATGCAGACGATAAAAAAAGAGCACGGTTAAATTGTATTCATCACTTATTGAGTATGATCCCCTATAAGGATTTAACCCCCAAACCGATAAAACTTCCGCCAAGGCAAAAACCGGAAGGTTATGTTAGACCTCCTATAACGGATCAAACATTTGTGCCCGAAATTTATTGATGTAAAGAGATACATTTTATAGATTGCTCCATTAAATTTATAATAGAAGGTAAATGATGGAGCAATTCTTTATTAAATCCGCTGTTAAGGAAGATGCACCGGTAATACTCGATTTCATTAAAGCATTGGCCGAATACGAGAAATTATCGGATGAAGTTGTAGCAACCAAAGAGGCAATAGAAAAAACTTTGTTTGATGATAATCCGAAAGCAGAATGCATTATCGGTTATGAAAATGATAAACCTGTTGCCTTTGCCCTCTTTTTCCACAACTACTCTACATTCCTTGGTAAATATGGAATTTATTTGGAAGACCTTTTTGTCATACCTGAGAAAAGGGGGAAAGGTTACGGAAAAAGGATGTTGAAAAAATTAGCCGAAATTTCAGTTGATAGAAATTGCGGAAGGCTTGAATGGTCGGTACTCGATTGGAACAAACCTGCAATTGAATTTTACAAAGCACTCGGCGCAAAACCGATGGATGAATGGACAACATTCAGATTAACGGGAAACAGTTTGAATAAATTAGCGGAGAAGGAAGATGAATAATTGGTTCGATTTAATTAAAGAGAAATTGGAATCCCTCCCGGTTCCATATGAAGTTGTAATGCTGGTAGTCGTTCCGGTATTGGCTTATCTTTCTTATATTGTTGTTCGCAGACTTATTTTCGGAGCTGTTCGTAAAGCCGTAAGCAAAACCAAGACGGAATGGGACGATTTATTATTAAATGATAAATTTCTCAATAGATTAACCTACTTTGTGCCCTTATATATAATCGATCTTTTTACCGATCTATTTCCCGCAATCGATAAACCATTATCTGCAATTATTCATGCGTTGATGATTTTATTCATCCTTCTCGCAATAAGTCAATTCTTGAACGGTGTGACTTCATTGTTGGAAAAAGCAAGCCGTTTTAAAGACAAACCGATCAAAGGATATATTCAGGTAATCAAGATAATAATATTTGTGTGGGGCGGAATATTAATTGTCGGAGTAATTTCAAACCAAGACCCGTGGACAATAATGGGTGGCTTGTCCGCATTAACTGCAGTTATAATACTTGTATTTCGTGATACAATTCTTTCTTTTGTTGCGAGCATTCAAATATCTTCGTACGACCTTGTAAAGAAAGGCGATTGGATTGAAGTTCCCAAGTATGGCGCAGACGGAGATGTAATAGATATATCACTAAACATAATCAAAGTGCAAAATTGGGATAAAACCATAACGGTAATTCCGACATATAAATTGATCGACGACAGTTTCAAGAACTGGCGAGGTATGATTGAAACCGGAGGTAGAAGAATTAAAAGGTCTATTTTTATTGATCAAAGCAGCGTGAAATTTGCCGATGAGCAAATGTTGGAAAAATATTCAAAAATTGAACTGATCAAAGATTATGTAAAATCAAGAAAAGAAGAAATTGAAAAGTTTAATAAAGAAAAGGGCTTCGATACAACCATTCCCGTCAACGGAAGAAGAATGACTAATATCGGAACGTTCAGGGAATACCTTAAAGCATATCTGAAACAAAGGGAAGACATACACAAAGGATTAACTTTCTTAGTCAGACAGTTACAGCCCGGAGCCAACGGTATTCCGATAGAAATTTATGTTTTTGCTACTACAACTGCTTGGGTAGAATATGAAGAAATTCAAGGACATATATTCGATCATATTCTTGCGGTGATCCCGGAATTTGACCTCAGAATATTTCAGTATCCTTCGGGACATGATTTTAGCGGAAAATAGTAAAGCAGAATTATTTAGCTCTTCAATTGAACTCTAATTAGCAACAATGCAGATTGGAATAAAAAATAAAAGCCGGAACTATTCGGCTCCGGCTTATATATCTTACTGTTTCTCATCAATTATCTTTCAATCCAATTATAATTATTTCAGCAAAATCATTTTCTTCGTATCGATAAAGTTTCCGCTTTTCATTGTATAAAAATAAATACCGCTGGAAAGCTTTTCTCCATCGAAGTCAACTTTATATTTCCCGGGGGATTGTCTTTGGGACACCAAAGTTGAAATTTCATTTCCCAGTAAATCATAAACTTTCAGCGTGACAAAACTCTCCGACGGAACTGAATATTTGATTGTTGTAACCGGATTAAACGGATTAGGATAATTCTGCGAAAGCTCAAAGGACTTGGGATAATTTGTTTCGTCTTTCACTGAAATCGGGAAAGGATTGTCAATTAACTCTCTTACTACTCCGGGCGTATAAAAACTTGGTCCGTCAAATTCACTGAAATCATAGTAATTACTTGGTGCAAGTTCTTTTACTATCCAAAAGTTTTCCGCAAGCCACACATTTCTTTCCATCGACAAGAAAGGTATTTCCGAAGGGGGCAATGGCGGAGGGAGTACTTGTACTAAGAAATAGAATCTCAAACGGTTTCTGAATTTTACAGCTTGATATGTATCGAGAGGAACCGTCACCGATTCGTCAGGCATTCTCTTTGTTAATCCCTTCACTCTCACGTTTATTTCTAATGTATCGTAATGTGTAGTAAAATCTTTTTCAAACAGCACAACTTCGTCATTCACATTCAAACTAAAATCCAAGAAAGGATACCAGCCGTCGAGGGTTGCCAACTGCTGTGCAAATGTTGAGTCGAGAAAGAAAAAGAGTAGTGAATCGGCAACATCCGATATCTCAGCGTATTCGTAAATTTTATTTGAATTAATGTAGTAGAACGACGAATCGAAATAACGGGAAAAGTAAATGAAGTCCAAACTCGAAAATGCTGAAAGAATTAAATTTGCGTTTGAACCGTGATATTGTCCGGTTGTTGCAAAAGAATCTTTTTGAAAGAACCCTAATGAGTCTATTGGATTATTCAAACTATCCAACATATTGCTTTGGTAGAACCACACAGCCCCGGGAGAAGAGGGAAAATAATCTGATGCATTTTGAGCAATGGAGAATCCACCAAGGAAAAAGAAAACAAGTAATAATATCTTTTTCATAGTGCCTCCGCTAATTTTCTTCAAGATAAGAGAAAATGAATTTCTAATGTGTGATAAAAATCAAAAGCCCCGCTTTAACGGGGCTTTTTTTGAATTACATTACAAAATCCCGTCCTAGTAAATTCTTGAAGAAAAACTTCATCGAAAGATTGAATGCATGCATAAACTTGCGCCTTACTCCGTGTCGTTCTCCGGGATAAATCATCATCTCAAAATCTTTATTCAAAGTTTCCAGTTTGTCGATAAACTGGAGAGTGTTTTGCATATGGACGTTATCATCAATAGTTCCGTGGGTAATCAATAATCCACCTTTATATTTATCTGCATAAGTGAGCACCGAACCATTTTTATACCCTTCCGGATTCTCTTCCGGAGTATCCATATACCGCTCCGTATAAACATTATCATATAAATGCCAATCGGTTACGGAATATTGTGCAAGTCCGTAATCAAAATAATCCGATCCGTATGTCATTGCCATGCAAGTTACGTAACCTCCGTAACTGCCGCCTGTTATTGCAATTTTGTTTGAATCCACAAACGGTTTTTCCTCGAGCCATTTAACGAAGGTGATATAATCATTCATTTCCCATTTGCCCAAATTTCTGTGCATCCATGCCACACCTTGTTTGCCAAAATGACCGCTTCCCCTGTGGTCTACGCTGGCAACTATAATTCCTTCCTGGGCTAAATAATATTGCTGCATCCAATAAGGGAATGAATTTCTAACAGTTCCCGCATTGGGTCCACCATAAATTGAAATCAGCACGGGGTATTTTTTATTTTCATCAAAATCCGGAGGCAAAAACCATTTTACCGGCAGTTCAAATCCATCCTCTGTGGGAATTCTAAACAACTCGACTTGTGCAAGATTATATTCATCAAATAGTTCAGATTTTGAATTGCCTAGTGATTTTACAAATTTGCCTTCACCATCGAAGATATCAATTTTAGTTGGTGTGTTAATATTGCTGAACCTATCTATAAAATACTTTCCTTCGGGAGATACCATGCATGAATGCGTACCCGGTTGTTCTGTTAATTTTGTTAAACCGGAGCCGTCTAAGTTTACAACAAAGAGATGATTCTCCGTCGATTCGTCGTCCCAGCCTTGAAAGAATATTCTTTCGTTTGCTTCGTCTACATAAGCAATGGATTTAACTTCCCATTGCCCGTCAGTTAGCTGTTTAATCAAATTACCCTTTGAATCGAAATAATAAAGATGTGCCCAACCGGATTTATTCGAGCGGATGATCATTCCTTTTCCTTCTTTTAATATTTTCAGGTCTTCGAACCATTCCACCCAAGAGTCCTGATGCTCTTCATATATTTTATTAGTGGAACCTATTTCAGGATCAACGGCAAATATTTTTAGTGTATCTTGCTTTCTATTCATCCATTGCACAGTTAAAACATTGCCTTCGGGATTCCAGAACGGCCATGCAATATATTGGTCAATTGAATAATCGAAATCTGCCCAAACCACTTTTCCCGTTTTCAAATTTGCTATTCCCAATTTAACTATTGGATCGGGATCACCTGCTTTGGGATATCTTGTTTTTTCCAGCTTGCCGTGTTGACCGGGCGAATGATAAATTGGGAATTCGGGAACCGGGGAATCATCAAATCTAAGGAAAGCAACATATTTTGAATTTGGGGAAACCCAGAATGCGCGGTAACGGGAAGAACGTCCCAATATTTCTTCATAATAAACCCATGAAGCCCATCCGTTGTAAATAAGTTCCCCACCGTCATTTGTCAAACGGACTTCCGATTCTTCCTCAACATTATATGCATAAAGATCGTGGGCTTTTGTATAAACGACAAAGTTCCCGTTTGAAGACAACACCGGATTTTTCTCTTCTTCCGCATCATTTGTCATGCGGATAAATTCCTCATCTTGGGAAGAAAACAAGTAGAGGTCGTTTTC
>CAZULK010000125.1:0-8119 GCA_964621225.1 uncultured Melioribacteraceae bacterium
TATTCGCATTATTCACCTTATTTTTGACATTAACCGTTTTAGCACAAGGGCATTCATCGGCAGTAAAAATAGGAAGTTTTTCTCCACAAGCAACTGATAACGGATTTATTCTTGGATACGAAGGGCGCTACATAATTGATGAATTTATCAGAACCGGTTGGTCGGTGGATTGGTTCCATAAAAAATATGTGGATCAAAATTATGTTAACGAAATTAACGCCGGTTATGTAGGGGGAATAAACAGTTCACTTTCCGAATTACGCGCCACAACAAATTTACACGAATTGCCGATACTCTTTAACGCAACATTTGAATATCCTGTGCAAAACAGATTAAAAGCCTATGCAACCGGAAGCTTAGGTGCGGAAATATTACTTGTTTTCTACAGAAATTTTGCAAATCCCGACAATGATGATTTAAAGGCAGCCTTAGACTTCAGCTGGCGCATTGGAGGCGGAGTTGCATTCGAAATCGGAGAAAGATCCGACTTGTTCGGGGAAATATCTTACCACTCTTCGAACCCGAGCTGGACTTACGAAGTGGACGATCCGTCACTGGGGGGAATAAAAACGTTCGAACGAAGTTTTGATATGAGCGGGCTAATGTTCAGAATAGGATTGAGATTTTATCATTAAAAAAAGCCCCGCATTGCGGGGCTTCGTTTTATAATGATTTCAACGACTCGTAATGAGCTTCTATTGTTTTGTCGAGATCTTCTTTTGAATGAACGGTGGATACGAATAGCGCTTCGAACTGAGCCGGAGCCAAATATACTCCTCTTTCCAGCATGTTTCTAAAGTATTTACCGTAAGCCTCCGTATCGGATTTAACGGCAGTTTTGAAATCCACAACTTCTTCTTCAGTAAAGAACATACACATCATCGAACCGACGCGGTTCATCCAATATTTTTTACCGAGTTTTTCCAGATTCGATTTAAATCCTTTTTCCAAATAAGCGGATTTTTCTTCCAATACATCATATATTCCGGGATTCTCTTTGATGTAACTCAGCGCCGCAAATCCGGCAGTCATAGCCAACGGATTTCCGCTTAAAGTACCGGCTTGGTAAACCGGACCGGCGGGAGCAACTTGCATCATTATTTCTTTTTTTCCACCGAATGCACCAACGGGCAATCCGCCGCCTATTATTTTACCGAATGTGGTTAAGTCGGGTGTAATACCAAGTATCTCTTGCGCGCATCCTTTGGCCACACGGAAACCGGTCATCACTTCGTCGAATATTAAAACTATTCCTTCTTCATCGCAAATTTGTCTCAGCTCTTTTAAGAACTCATCTTTTGCGCGAACCACTCCCATATTGCCGGCAATGGGCTCAATAATTACGGCAGCAATTTCACCTTTGTTTGCATCGACTAATTTTTTAACAGATTCAATATCATTATAATCCGCCAACAAAGTATCCGCAGCATTACCCTTAGTTACACCCGGAGAAGTAGGAACTCCCAGAGTTAAGGCACCTGAACCGGCTTTAATCAAAAAGTAATCGGCATGACCATGATAACAGCCTTCGAATTTAATGAACTTTTCCCTTCCGGTATATCCCCGTGCGGCGCGAATGGCGCTCATCGTAGCTTCGGTTCCGCTGTTTACCATTCGAACCATTTCTACTGACGGAACTAATTCCGTTATCAGTTCAGCCATCTTCACTTCAATTTCTGCGGGGGTACCAAAGCTCACACCTTTCTCGATTTGTTCCAATAATGCCGACTTAATAAAATCCGGATTGTGACCGAAAAGATGCGGACCCCAACTTCCTATGTAATCGATGTATTCGTTGCCGTCAACGTCAATCATTTTGGAACCGATTCCTTTTTCCATAAAAACGGGTTTTCCGCCAACGGATTTAAACGCTCTCACCGGAGAATTCACACCTCCGGGAATAAAGCTTTGAGCTTGTTCGAATAACTGTTCTGACTTACTTATTTTCATATATTCTCCTGAACTTTCATTTAAACACAAATTTTTAATCGTCACCGGAATTACAAAAGCTTAGCTTTTTAAAATGACGAATGCAATGAAATTGTTTTCAAAATATTTCTTAAATCAATTTTGCCACATCCTTGGCAAAATAAGTTAGAATCATATCCGCACCGGCGCGCTTAATTGCCAATAGGGATTCAAGCATAACTCTTTCCTCGTCAATCCAATCCAATTTACCGGCAGCTTTAATCATAGAGTATTCACCACTCACTTGATAAGCTGCGGTAGGCATTTCGAGTTCTTTTTTCACTCTGTAAATAATATCCAAATAAGCTCCGGCCGGTTTAACCATAATAATATCGGCGCCTTCTTCCATATCGGAAATTGCTTCCCGCATTGCTTCGTTACTGTTGGCAATATCCATTTGGTGCGAACGGCGGTCGCCGAAAGCGGGAGTGGAATCCGCAGCATCGCGGAAAGGTCCGTAGTAACCGCTGGCATATTTAACGGCATAACTCATAATCGGGATGTGAGAAAATCCCTTATAATCCAAAGCTTTTCTGATAGCAGCCACTCTTCCGTCCATCATATCGGAAGGTGCAATCATATCTGCACCGGCCTCGGCATGGCTTACGGCTTCCTTAGCCAATAGTGAAACCGTTTCGTCGTTCAATATTTCTTCGCCGTTTAGCAATCCGCAATGTCCGTGAGAAGTATATTCGCATAAACATACGTCGGTGATTACCAACAGATCTTTTACTTCAGCTTTAATTGCTTTTATTGCTCTTTGAATTATTCCGTGCGGGTCATATGCCTCGCTTCCCTTTTCATCCTTGTGTTCCGGTATCCCGAACAGTATCACGGCGGGAATGCCTAAATCCCTTACTTCTTTGCATTCTTCCACAAGCAAATCTATTGAAAGCTGATATACTCCGGGCATAGATTTAACTTCGTTTTTAACGTTCTCTCCCGGACAAACAAACAAAGGATATATTAAATCTTCTTTCCTCAAATATGTTTCTCTCACTAAATCGCGCACTTTTGGGTTGTAGCGCAATCTTCTTAATCTTTGAGTAGGATAATTAGCCATAACTTTCTCCTTAAACTTTTGAATTCAAATACTCTTTTATTCTCAAATAATTCAATTCACTGTTTTTAACGCAATCACCAACGGAAATACCGCCGCGGTAATTACCTCCCAGAAATATTCCGGGAAAATCTTTTTCGAATTTATCGAAATACCTTTCGTGCTCGATGTAGCCAATGTTGTATTGGGGAATTGCTTTCTTCCAAAACTTTTTGCGTACGAATACCGGATCGGAAGATATTCCCATTGTTTCCTTCAATTCTCCGATCACTTTATTAATCAACTCCGATTCGTCACCATCAAATAATTCCGGTGAACGTGCACCACCGATAAATATTGTGAATGATGCTTTCCCTTCCGGAGCCCGGTCGTTGAATATTACCGAAGACCATAATGCACCCAAATAAGACCTCTTTTCTTTACCGGGGATCAAAAATCCGAATCCGTCCAAAGGTTGTTTTATAAATTCTTTTTCGAAACCAAGATAAAGAACCATTACCGGAGGATAATAAATATCGTTGAGGTGTTCCGTTAATTTTTCGTCGAACTTACCGAATAATTCCGATGCTCTGTAAGCCGGAACTGTTGAATACAATGCATCACATTTCATTTGAACAGCTTCGCCGTTACTTACTAATGCAACAGTTATACCGTCATCTGTTTTATCTATACTTTGTATTTCGCATTCGTATCTTACGTCATTCAATTTATCAGCAAGACCTTTGGCAAATGTCTGCATTCCGTTTTTGAAAGAAAACATCTTTGCGTTTTGTTTGGAATCTTCGTTTCTCTTCTTCCTTTCTTTCGCTCCTTTAATCATCCCTTTAATCAATCCGCCGTAGTTTTCTTCCAATGCATAAAGTTTGGGGAAGGCCGATTTAACACTTAATTTATCTGGATTTCCGGCATAAACTCCCGCAACGAAAGGATTGATTGCATAATCGAGGAACTCTTTTCCCAAACGTCTGGAAACAAATTCCGAAATGGATTGATAATATCCGTCTTCCGATTTACCGATGAAAGGCTCAGCAAACAATCTCAATTTTGCTTTCCACGAAAAGAGTTTTGTCGCAAAAAATTGAGGCGGGTTAGTCGGCAGAGGATATAAATTACCGTTCCTTAAGATATAACGCTTGTTTGCAGAAGGATTTGCATAAATCATCTGATCCGACAAACCGGCGCTTTCAACCAATTTTCTGATTACCGGTGTCGTTTCCAATCCGCTGTTGGGACCATAATCAATCAAATACCCGTCACTTAATTCGGAAATCATCGATCCGCCGGGACCCGATTTTTTTTCGAGAACTGTTACATCATACCCATCTTGTTGAAGCTGGTACGCAGCAGCAAGTCCGGAAATTCCGGCGCCTAAAACAATAACTTTTTTACTCATATTTTCTTCAAGAATAAATTAATTTGTTCAATTTCTGTTTATTTCAATTTTTGAATTACTAATTCTTTTAACACTTCAATATATTTCTGCGAATCATTCAATCCGTGCATCACAATATAATTTTCGATTCCAACCTCATCGGCAACGTGTCTATATTCAATATCCAATTCGAATAATGTTTCAACGTGATCACTGGTAAAACTGATTGGCACAATCAGCAGATTTTTATTTCCCTTCTCCGCCATTGATTTTATCATATTATCGGTCGATGGTTCAAGCCATTTTACCGGACCGACTTTGCTTTGAAAACAGAGATGATGCTCAAGATCGTGGCCTCGCATTTCCATAATCAATTCAACGGTTCTCTCAATCTGTTTGCTGTATGGATCACCTTTCTTAACCATACTTACCGGGGTTCCGTGAGCGCTGAAAAGAATAGTTACTTTCTTTCTGATCCCTTCATCAAATTTCAGCAAGGTCTCATCTATTCTTTCATTGACGGCTTCCAAATATTTTTTATTATCGTAATAATGATCGATATAAATCAGTTTGCTCTCATCTCCCTTGTAGTGCCTTTTCCATTCATTAAAGGAAGAACCCGTTGTAGATACCGAGAAATGTGGATAAAGCGGAAGCAAAATTATTTTGTCGTAGTTGCCGTCTTCCACTTTTCTCACAGTCTCTTCGGTTAAAGGCTTCCAATATCTCATTGCGGTATAAACATCAATGCCGGAGTCTATTTCCTTTAATTGTTTTTCCAAATTTGCCCTTTGGTATTCCGTCCATTCGTTGATTGGAGATTTCCCGCCAATCAACTTATATTCTTCTGCAACTTTAGGAGCCCGCCGGGTAGAAATAATTTTAGCAAACCATTTTTGACCGAAAGGGATTTTGAAAATATCCGGATCGCTGAATAAATTCCTCAAAAAAGGCTCAATCGATTCAATACTGTCCGGACCGCCAAGATTTAAAAGAACAACTGCTGTTTTACTCATCATCTCTCGCTTTCTATACTGTACGGGAATATTTTGCAGTATCTTCTTTTCTTTCAATAAATCCGTCGAAATTTATTGCGACGTTTCTTATTAAAAGTCTTCCCATTTCGTTTACGGTTAGTTTTCTGTTTTCAATTTGAACCAAACCGTCGTCAATCATTTCTTTCAGATTATCCAATCCCCAAGCAAAATATTTTTCGAATTCTATTCCGTATTTATTTTCGATTTCGGCAAAATCCAACTCAAAGTCGCACATCACTTTCATAATCACATCTTTGCGCAGCTTGTCGTCATCATTCATTTTGTAGCCTTTGTATGTAGGGATGGAACCGTTATCCAGTTTGTCGAAATATTCCTTTTCAGTCTTCACGTTCTGTGCATATATATCACCGAATTGACTAATGCTGGTAATACCCATTGCATAAAGATCTGTTCCTGCATTAGTAGAATATCCTTGAAAATTCCGGTACAACCGTTTTTCTTTCAATGCTTTCGATAGATCGTCTTCCGGTTTGGCAAAATGATCCATTCCTATAAAAACATAACCCGCATCCGTAAGTTTGGCAACGGACATTTTCAATATTTGAAGTTTTTCTTCGGGAGTGGGAAGATCTTCCGGCTTTATCAATGCCATATGTTTTTTCATCCACGGTACATGGGCATAATTGAAAAGCGCTATTCTATCGGGAGAAATGTCGATTATCGTATCGACCGTTTTTTCGAATTCACCCACGGTTTGGAAAGGTAATCCGTAAATCAAATCGAGGTTAAAACTATGATAACCAAGTTCCCTTACCCATTGGATTACCTGTCTGGTCATATCTTCCGGCTGAATTCTGTTCACGGCTTTTTGAACTTTTTCGTTGAAGTCCTGCACACCCATCGAAATTCTGTTGAACCCTATTTCCCTAAGGGCTTCCAGATGTTCCCTTGTTAATTCGCGGGGATCAATTTCACATGAGTTTTCGGCATCTTCTTTAAATTCGAAATTTTCTTTTATATAAGATCCCAATTCTTTAATCTCATCCGGATTCAAATGAGTAGGGGTTCCTCCGCCCCAATGGAGCTGGGCTACTTTTCTGCCGGGACGCACATAGGTTCTGAACAAATCAATTTCGTTTTTAAGATACCCGAGATATTTCGATATCCTCTCCCTGTTGCGGGACACAATCATGTTGCATCCGCAGAAATAACAGAGAGTATCACAGAAAGGGATGTGATAATAGAGAGATAAATCGGGCTGATTCTCGGCGTTGTTGGTTTTTATCAACTCATCAATAAAATCACTTTCCGTAAACGATTCATTAAACTGCGGCGCCGTGGGATAACTTGTATATCTCGGTCCCGGTCTGTCGTATTTTTTTACCAAGTCGGTATTTATTTCAAACATTGTTTCTCCAATTAAAATATTTTACTTATGATATTTACCGCTTTCGCTTTTGATGTAATCCACCAAAGCCTTTGCGTGATCGGGTTTGATATCGGGCAATATTCCGTGTCCCAAATTAAATATGTGTCCTTCCCCTTCTCCAAAAGATTTGAGCACGAATTCGGCTCTTTCTTGAATAACATTTATATCAGCATATAATGTGGTTGGATCCATATTTCCTTGCAGAGCAACTCTGTCGCCAATGAGGCTTCTTATTTCGCCAATATTAACCGACCAATCCAAACCGATAACATTCGCACCGGAATTAGCCAATTCTTCGTAACATGCATGAACCCCTTTCGGGAAAAATATTACCGGAACATTTTCACCTTTCAATTCAGCAATGATTTTTTTCACGGGATTTAAAGAGAAGCGAATGAAATCTTCCGGCGAAAGTATTCCGCCCCAAGTGTCGAATATCTGAACCGCATTTACTCCGTTTTTGATTTTAGCCTTCAGATACTTTGCCACTGCAGTGGATAGTTTATCCAGCAATCTTTCGGCTAAATCGGGACGATTGAATATGAGTGATTTAACTTTGCTGAAATTTTTTGACCCGCTGCCTTCAACCATGTACGTCATCAAAGTCCAAGGCGAGCCGGAAAAACCGATAAGAGGCACTCTGCCGTTTAATTCTTTTTTTGTTAATTGAATTGCATCCATTACATATTTCAAATCCTCTTCGGGATCGATGTCTTTCAGTTTATTCAAATCATCTTCCGTACGGATTGGACTTTCGAATACCGGTCCACGGCTTTCAACCATATCCAAATGCATTCCCATAGCTTCCGGAATTACAAGTATATCGGAAAAAAGTATTGCCGCATCCACTCCGATTATATCTACCGGTTGGATTGTTACTTCCGTAGCCAATTCGGGAGTTTTACACATCGTAAGAAAATCCGCTTTCTCTCTTACTGCTCTATATTCGGGCAAATATCTTCCCGCTTGTCTCATAATCCAAATCGGAGTACGTTCGGCTTTCTCTTTTCTACATGCTTTTAAGAATAAATCATTTTGTAATACTTCCAATGTCTTCTCCTTCCGTAATAACATTAAATTTTTAGGTCAACTTTATTTTCTTCCGCCAACATATTAACTACACTTTCCAAAGTAAAAGTTTGCGGATGTTTAACTTCTTCTATTCCTTTTTCTTTAATTTCCTTTGCAGTTGTTTTTCCTATTGCATAAACATGCTTACCGCTAAAATAATTTACCGGATTAGATATGTTTTCTATTTCGATAAAATTATTAAACGCAGAAGGACTGGTAAA
>CAZULK010000125.1:8129-8280 GCA_964621225.1 uncultured Melioribacteraceae bacterium
GGTAAAAATAAAATAGCCTGGCAACTGCCTATGAAGCTTATCGAGAATTTTGATGCCCGGAACGGACTTCACGGTTTCATAAATATCCAATCGAAGGACTTCCGCACCAAAATTTTTCAGTCCTTCTTCCAATTCCTTCCTTGCTATTTTA
>CAZULK010000126.1:0-8229 GCA_964621225.1 uncultured Melioribacteraceae bacterium
AATACTTAATTATTCCACTAATAAGATCAATAATGAGATGAAATATCCAATTGCTTAAAACGTGTAAAAAATAAATCAATTGATTTGGCACAATATGTGATTTACATCAAACTTAACTAGGGAAGGTGTATTTGATAGGAAATTTGAGCATAGTCGACAGTTTAATCATTATCGCGTATTTTCTGATTACGTTGATGATTGTTCTTTATTATTTGAAGGATAAAGAGCAAAGCAGTGTCGATTTTTTCCTCGCCGGTAGAAATGCCGGATGGATTGCCGTCGGGATGTCACTTTTCGCTACAAATATTTCAAGCGAACATATTGTTGGACTTGCCGGTTCCGGTGCTTCAAGAGGATTAGCTGTGGGGCAATTCGAATGGTTTGCCATTTTCATTTTAATTCTTCTTGGATGGGTCTTTGCTCCAATTTTTATCAAATCGGAAGTTTTCACAATTCCCCAGTTTTTTTCATTGAGATACGACGAGAGAAGCGGTAGGTATTTAACTGTAGTTTCAATTATCGCTTATATTTTGACAAAAATTTCCGTTACGCTTTTTGCGGGCGGATTATTATTAAAAGAAGTTCTGGGATGGGACATGTTCACTAGCGCAATTGTGATGGTGCTCTTAACAGGCTTATACACGGTTGCCGGTGGAATGTATTCAGTAATGTATACGCAAGTTTTTCAGACAATTGTAATTGTAGTAGGATCTTTGCTCCTTACCCTGTTTGGGTTAAAAGAAGTTGGCGGGTTGAGTGGATTAGCAGCAAAGCTGCCCGCCGATTTCTTTAATTTAATTAAACCGATGGATGACCCGGAATTCCCATGGACAGGAATGATATTTGGAGCCCCAATCCTTGCAATTTGGTATTGGTGTACCGATCAATACATCGTTCAGAGGGTTTTATCCGCTAAATCGATTCAAGATGCCAGAAGAGGTACATTATTAACTTCATTTTTAAAAATATTCCCTGTATTCATTTTTGTGTTACCCGGGTTAATTGCAGTAGCACTCTATCCCGAACTAACAGGGGATTCCGCCTTCCCATTCCTTGTTACAAGTAATTTATTACCGGTTGGAATTAAAGGATTGGTTGTTGCCGGATTAATTGCCGCTTTGATGTCATCTTTAGCAAGTGTAATTCACAGTACGGCTACATTATATACATTTGATATTTACAAACCGAAACATCCGGATGCTTCGGACAGAAAATTAGTTTTAGTAGGAAGATTAGCCGCAACGGTAATAGTTGTGTCTGCAATTTTATGGGTCCCCTTAATCAAAATAATCAGCGCGAACGTTTACATCTACATGCAAAGTGTTCAATCATATATTGCTCCTCCGATTGCGGCTGTCTTTCTATTTGGTATATTTTGGAAAAAGGCTAATTCCAACGGCGCTATATTTGCACTCTATTTAGGTGGATTTTTAGGTCTTATCAGATTAATTTCTGATTTGGTCGTATCAAACAATATAATAAATCAAGGAATTTTAGTAGAAATATCATCGATTAATTATCTACATTTCGCCATTATTTTATTTTTATTATCTTCGGGTGCAATAATATTAAATTCACTTGTATCGAATAAAGAAGTGAATCTCGAATTTCTACAGAATAAAAATATTTTCATTGGAGATCACCTACTTGATAAAAACGGATTGACAATAAAGAAAATTGGAATCAAAAGATCGGAAATGTATCTTTTTGCAATCTTAATACTAACAGCGATATTCTTTTGGGGAGTATTCGCATGAAAATTAAATCATATTTCTTAACTAACATAAGGAGGTACGCCTTGAAAAAGCTACTCACATTGTTCATTGCAGTTCTTTTTGCAGGTTCAATGTATGCTCAGTCGATGGTGGTTGATAACTTCGACGCCGAGCCTACAGACTCAACCTACTGGAACTTTGTAATGAACGAAAGCGCAGATACTGCAGTCAGTTTTCTGCATGCAACTTATCAATCCAGCACTGTACACGACGGTGCCATGGCATTGAAACTTGATTACAGTGTGCATAACGCAGAAAGCTGGGGTGGATTCGTTAAAATGGAACACTGGAATCCGGATTCTAATGCATATTTCGATTTCAGTGCTTACCAAAACTTAAGCATTTGGTATTACAACGAAACACCTCAAGATAACCCGGGAAGAGTTCACTTAAGAATTCAATTCTACGATGCAAGTGACTCTCCGAACGGTCCGAAAACTTATAATACCGAGGATACAGAGTTGTATTATTCTTTTCACTACATTCTTGACGAAGCACCTGGTTGGCATCAAATAGTTATGCCGATGGTAAGCAACGCAAGTTGGGACGGTAATGGATTCAACTTGACCGGTTGGGCTGGCATCCAAGGAAATCAAACCCTTGACTTAGATAAAATTAAAGGATGGGGATTCGAATTTTCCGTAAGCGGTGGCGGTGAAGGTGATCACGTTACCGGTTCAATTATTCTCGATACTTATTTGGTACAAGATATTGCTCCTTACGATTTACTTCTTTTCAACGGTAAATCTACCTTGGCAAGCATGTCTCAATTTACTTGGGGACAGTCACAATTAAATCTTGTTGAAGGCGGCGGAGAAGATCCGGCAACTAACGCTATTCAATGGATCCAAGGCGACGAATGGAGTAACGGTTGGTCCGGTGCAGGTTGGAATATTGATCCCGCCGAAGATCTTCAGTATAGATGGGATTTGGATTCCATTAAGTTTAAAGCTAAAGTTAATCCAGGAACCAATCCTTTCAGATTACAATTTGAATCTGGTGCAGACGGTGCGGTTGGTTACGTTGTAACTCCTATTGATGATGATGCATGGCATGAATATGCTATCCCGTTGAGGGATTTTACAGTTCTGGATGATACTAAACCTAATTTTGATTCTTCTAATATTACCGTTTTCCAATTTATGGGCGAAGGTAATGCCCAAGCAGGTAAAGAAATATGGTTCGATTATATCTGGACAGGTAACCCTGTAATTGACGTTGTTGCTCCGGTTCCTCCGGAAGGAGTTACTGGTGCACCGGGTACATATGTTAATATAGTAACATGGTTCGACGTTCCGGGTGAAGAAGGCGAAACTTATGACGTTTATTACAGCAAAGATCCAATCACTGATATACACGCTGATGGTGTTGGTCTGGTTGCAGCTGATGTTGTTGAAGGCGAACAATCTGCAACTCATGTTCTCTTAGCTCCTGAATCAGACCAAACAGTAAGTTATTATTATGCAGTAACCTGTACGGATGCTTTTGGAAACGAAAGTGCACCTGGTGCAGCTTCCAGTGCTACATCCAACACAGCAAGAGGCGTAACCACCATTTATCCTCAAGCTCCAAGCGGCTTTACAGTTGACGGCGATTTGAGCGAATGGGCTGGAGTTACTCCTTTCAGAATGTATCCTGAAGACGGTTCCGGTACAGTTGTAACAAATACTACAATTGATAATAATGCCGACCTTTCAGTTGATGCATACGTAGCTTTTGATGCAGACAATCTGTATTATGCATTCAAAGTGGAAGACGATGTTGTATCTCACGATACTACTAAAGCTTCTTATTTGATTGATGCTCCGGATTTGTTCATCGGTTTGTATGACGGAAGCAAAACTGCTCACGTTAACTATGGTCGTGGTGCAGAACCGGATTACCACTTCAGATTTGGCTTTAACGGTGTTATGATTGATAACTTGGGTGGTGCCAGAGTTGCAACTAACGGTGATGGAACATATATCTACGTTGACGGATTCCCGTCCGGTTACACCGTAGAAGGATTCATTCCTTTGGCTACATTAGCAGCCGTTGGTGGAGACTCATTATTCACACCGGTTCCAGGAATGCAATTACCAATTGACTATTCAATCAATGACAACGATACTCCTGATTCAGACGCAAGAGAAGGTATACTTACTTATTCACCAAATAACGAAGACAAATCTTGGGCAGATGTTTCAAGATGGTTCGTTACTTGGATTGGTAACCTTACAAGCGTTGAAGATGAAGAAGCATTACCAGTTTCCTTCAGCTTGGATCAGAACTATCCTAACCCGTTCAACCCATCAACTGTAATTCGTTACAGCTTGAAAGAAGATTCTTTCGTTTCGTTGAAGGTATTCAACGTGGTTGGACAAGAAGTTGCTAAAATAGTTAACCAAAATCAAAAAGCAGGAAGATACGAAGTTAACTTTAACGCTTCGAATCTTTCCAGTGGTGTTTATATTTATCAAATTAAAGCAGGTTCATTTATTTCTTCTAAGAAAATGGTTCTGCTGAAATAATTAATTTAGCGCGGCTGAAATATGCCGCGCTTATCTTAATTTTTATAATTCTCGGAGGATAAATTGAGAAAAGGATTAAGATTACTTGTCTTAATAGTTATGGCTTTTTCGCAGTTGCTTTTTGCCGGTCAAACTGGCAAAATTGCAGGTCATGTTACCGATAAAGCAACAGGCGAACCATTGATTGGTGCCAATGTGATTATTGAAGGTACATTTTTAGGCGGTGCAGCGGATGTAAATGGATATTACTATATAAATAATATTCCACCCGGGACTTATACAATTAAAATTTCCGCTATTGGTTATAAGACAACTAAAATTACAAATATTCTGGTTAAAATTGATAAAACCACTACAATTGACGTTGCCCTTGAAGAAGATGTATTGGAATTGGGAGAAGAGGTTGTTGTTAAAGCTGAGAGGGAATTAGTACAGCAAGATTTGACTTCTACATCTGTTACAGTCTCTTCTGAAGATATCGAATTACTCCCGGTCGAGAGTGTTGATCAGGTTGTTAACCTCCAAGCCGGTGTTGTTGGCGGTCACTTTAGAGGTGGACGTTTAGGTGAAGTTGCTTACCTAATAGATGGTATTCCGGTAACCGATGCTTTTAACGGCTCGGTTTCAGTTCAGGTAGAGAATTCTTCAATTCGTCAGTTGGAAGTGATTTCGGGTACTTTTAATGCAGAATACGGACAAGCACTTTCCGGTGTAGTGAACATTGTAACAAAAGAAGGGAGCGTTTCAAAGTTTGAAGGAAGTGCTTCTGTTGCTTCCGGTTCTTACCTAGCCAACGACGGAAAAATATTTGAGAATGCAAATAATTTTCATCCAGGTGGTATAAGCGATTACCAATTTTCCATTTCAGGTCCTACCAAAGTGTTAAAGAATTTAACATTTTTTATGACTGCCAGATATTTTTATAATCAAGGATATTTGTGGGGGAAAAGAGTTTATAATCCATGGGATTCGAATCCTTATCAACCCACCGGAGATGGCAGCTATGTACCTATGAATCCCGGTCAGAAATATTCATTTAACGGTAAATTAACTTATGGTGCAGAAAGTTGGAAATTGAGTTATTCAATTTTCTACGATCAAAATTGGAATAGATACTATGACCATGGATTCAAATGGGTTCCGGATGGAATAATGAATCATTATCGTGACAATTTTGTTCATAATGTTCAATTTGCATTTTATCCAACAAAAGATACTTGGACTACTTTCAAAGCATCCTACAATATTCACAAATATTGGGGACATTTATATAAAGATGAATTCGATCCTCGTTATGTAGACCCACGCCAAGGTATTCCGACTTCCGGATATACTTTTAGATTTGGTGGTAACCAAGGCGGAAGATATACAAGAAACACAATTACTGCGATATTACAGTGGTCTCTCGAATCGCAGCTTTCAAAAGAACATAAAGTTAAAATGGGAGCCGAAGCCAGATTACACGATATGTTCAACCACGGGAAAGAGATTGTCAACTTAACCGAAGGTCAAGTTGATGATGCCGGCAACCCCATTTTTACTTTGGGTTACAGAAACCTGCATTCGGAAGGGAATCAACAATATAGAAAATTCCCTTATGAATTTTCGGCATATATTCAGGATAAGATGGAATATGATATGATGATAATCAATGCCGGTGTTCGTTTTGATTATTTCAATTCCAATTCCACTCTTCCAGCGGATTTAAAAAATCCATTGAATAACCCCAATTTCCCTGGATATAACGAAACAGTTAAATCTGAGCCCGAATATCAATTTAGTCCGAGATTAGGTGTATCATTCCCAATTTCGGATCAGGGAGCAATATATTTTTCATACGGACACTTTTTGCAAATTCCGAGATTTGAAAATCTTTACGTAAACGACGAATATATAATTTCACAAGGACAATCACTTTCCTCAATTACCGGAAATCCGAATTTGAAAGTTGAGCGTCGTGTTCAGTACGAAATCGGATTGCAGCAGGTAATTTTCCCAAATGTTGCTTTGGATTTTACTGCATACTATTCCGATATACGTAATCTTCTTGGAATGGAAATCATTAACACCTACGAAGGATTTAAATATGCAAGATTTACCAACAGGGATTATGGAAACGTAAAAGGTTTTATAATTTCGTTGGATAAACGCTTTGCCGATTATTTTGGAGCAAAAGTTGATTATACATATCAGTTTGCTGAAGGTAATGCTTCTGATCCTTATGCAGTTTACAACGACAATCAAACCGATCCTCCTGTTGAATCGGAGAAAAAGGTTGTTCCTCTTGATTGGGATCAAAGGTCTACCTTGAATATAACTATTGATGCCGGTGTCCCGGGCGACTGGACTGCAGGTATTATCTTTAGTTATGGTTCAGGTTCTCCTTACACAGAAGATATTCGTGTATCGAACGGTGTTCGTTTCGAAAACGGCGGAAGAAAACCCTCTGTTGTAAATTTGGATATTAGAGCCGATAAGCATTTCAATTTATTCGGTTTGGATATGCAAGCATATTTATGGATTTACAATGTTCTTGATATTAGAAACGAATATGGTGTTTACGGAACTACTGGAAGAGCGAATCAAGATTTGAATACTAAATTTGCCGGTGAAATTATTGGTCTGAATACAATCGATCAGTATGTTAATAATCCTGCAATGTATTCGGCTCCAAGACAGATAAGATTAGGATTAAACTTCAATTTCTAAAATAGATTAATTTGGGAGTTTTAAGATGTTCAGAAAACTGACATTGATGATATTTTTGATAATAACTGCAAGTAGTTTTGCACAAGTTACCGAGCAAACACAGCAGTATAGGGATGAACCATACGGTGATATTCAGTACCGTAGGGAAGGAGTTATGGATGGTAATCAAATCCGTACTCTTTTCTATAACAATGGTGAAGTTGGACAATGGCCTTTCCAACCATCCGGAGAATGGCCAAAGGGATCCGGACACAGTTACCTTGATGGTGTGACTGTGTTAATTGCCTCGGAAGTTGTTGCTCCGGGTAATAATCAACTGATTCATCCCCTGGAAGCAAGTTATAGGGAGTGGATGGATAAAGATCCGGTGACCGGACAAATATGGGGATTAGAACCCGTACCGGGATACGCCAATCCTAATTCCAAATCTCCGGCAATAAATAACGATCCGACAAGTTGGCCTGAGAAATGGCCACGTGTTCTGCCCGAGATTGCAGAATTCGACACAACTTGGGATGGTTTATGGTATGGTTACTTCGGAAAGGGTGTTGAAAACTCGGATTTCGAAACATTCTTTGTAATGGATGATTCGAAAGATAAAGAATTTGCACGCGCACCATACAACTTCTTCCCGATTGCAGCGGATTCCAACCGCGGTGGTTTGGGTTTGCGTGTGGAAGTAAGAGGTTTTCAATGGTCGCACGTATTGGCGGAAGACATTATTTTCTGGCATTACGATATAGTAAACATTTCCGATCTTGATTATTTGAAAACTGTATTCGGATTCTATACGGATACCGGTGTTGGCGGTACAGCTGATAGTGGTGACGACAATGCGAGTTTCGATACCAAATTGGACTTGGCTTATGCATTCGACGAAGACGGTAAAGGTCTTCCGGGTGGTTATGCAACCGGTTATTACGGTTATGCATATTTGGAATCACCGGGTATCGGTAATAACGGTTTGGATGATGACGAAGATGGTATAGTTGATGAAAGACGTGATGACGGAATTGACAACGACGGAGACTGGGTGCCATTCACCGATTTGAACGGTAATGGTAAATGGGATCCTGAAAATAACGAACCATTGAATAATGACGTTGGGCAAGACGGAATTGGTCCTTTAGACAGACAGTACACCGGTCCCGATTTGGGAGAAGGTGACGGATTACCAACAGCCGGTGAACCAAACTTCGATAAAACAGATATTGATGAATCCGATATGATCGGTT
>CAZULK010000127.1:0-8102 GCA_964621225.1 uncultured Melioribacteraceae bacterium
AGCCATTATAGAAAGAATGAGGTAATAGTGGCTGTTCACCGGGATATTTCGGCTGAAAAAGAAGCTGAGCGAAATCTGATAAGGGCTAAAGAAGCCGCAGAAAAATCGGATAAATTGAAATCCGAATTCCTGGCTCAAATTTCGCATGAAATAAGAACCCCGCTCAATGTAATTTTAAATGCCGTAGCGTTATTGGAATTGAGTTATGACCAAAATAATGAAGAAATCTCATATTCGTTCAAATCAATACGCAAAGCGGCAAACAGAATCATTACAACTATCGGAGCTATAATTAATATGTCCGAAATTAGAACGGGCACTTACAATGCGAAGTTTGATGATATAGATATAAATCGTGAAATACTTTCTTTGCTTTTCCACGAGTATAGACCAAGAGCAAAAGACAAAGGATTAGAACTGATTTTTGAACAAGAGGAAGAAAGTTATATCGTAAATATCGACGAATTTTCCGTCAAGCAGATTTTTGTAAACTTAATTGATAATTCGATAAAATATACAAATGAAGGCAGTATTAAAATTGTCGAAAGAGTTGAGGATAATAAATTAATAGTTGAAGTAATAGATACGGGAATCGGAATAGAGAAAGAATATTTGGAAAGAATATTCGAACCCTTTTCCCAAGAGGAAGAAGGTTACACACGCTCTTTCGAAGGAACCGGTTTGGGAATGGCACTCGTTAAGAATTATTGCGATTTAAATAATTTGGACATCAAAATAGAAAGCGAAAAAGGAAAAGGAACTAAAGTAACAATTGTTTTCAATTCACTTAAAAACCGGGATTAGTTCGAAAAGTATTATATAGATTAAAACCCACAGATCAACTGTGGGTTTTAATTCTGCAAAGCAAATATTTATAAAAAGGATAAACCTTTATTTGTTTTGAAACCCTACCAATAATTATCTTTTTTCAGGTTCCGGCAATTCGGGCGGATATTTCTTCCAATTCTTCAATTCATCCATCAATACATTCACAGCTTTTTCCAATTGAGGATCATTCCCTTTTGCCATCTCAGTAGGATTATCAACAACTTTAATATCGGGATCAACACCGTGCCCTTCCGCAAACCATGTTCCATCGGGATTAAGCATACGGAAAGTCGGTACGGTAATCATTCCACCGTCGATTAATGACGGAGCGCCGCTTATACCAATTAATCCACCCCAGGTTCTCATTCCTATCAATTTACCTAATTTAGCCTTTCGGAAATAATCCGGGAAAGCATCACCGCCGGAACCACTCCAACCGTTTATTAACATTGCTTTGGGGCCGAAATGTGCAGTCGGAGGCCATTGCCAGGTTCTTCCGTCCCGCACCTTCCAAAATGCCAACGGTTTTCTGTTGAGTAATTCTATAAATCTATCGGGTATTTGACCACCGCTGTTGAATCTTTCATCTATTACGATTGCTTCTTTATCAATTTGAGGAATAAATTGTCTTATCAATTCATTCTGCCCATCAATGCCGGTACTGCGAACATAAACATAACCGACTTTTCCTTCACTTAATTCATCAACCATCTTTCTATTTCTTTCGATCCAAGCCAAATGTCTTAACCTCGCCTCGGAAGAAAGAGTTTTAACTATCACTTTTCTGGAACCATCGAATGAAGGTTTATCATTAACCGTAAGTTCGATTGTTTTATCAGCCAATCCTTGGAAAGCGGCGTATGGTTCTTTGTTAACATCAATGGGTATTCCGTTTACGGCAAGAATAAATTCCCCTTCTTTTACATTTACTCCCGGTTCGGAAAATGGTGATTTAACTTCCGCATCCCACGGCGCGCCTTTTATTATCTTTTCGATCTTGAATCTACCGTTTTCTTTGGACCAGTCAATTCCGAGATAACCCACGTTAACGCGTTCTCCCCATTCAACATCACCGCCGCCTTTGTAAGTGTGACTTGCATTCAACTCACCTATCATTTCACCAAGAAGGAAATTCAAATCGCTTCTGTCGGCAGCGAATTTAACCAATTTGCCGTAACGTTCTTTTACTTCGTTCCAATCCACACCATGCATATTTTCATCATAAAAATAATCCCTTTCCAAACGCCATGCATCTGTGAAAATTTGTTCGAATTCATGCATGGGATTTATCATCATTTTCATTTCACTTGTAGGAACGGCATCTTTTAATTTTTGATTTGCTTTAACTTTCACTATGTAAAGTTTTCTTCCTTTTAGCACGAGCATGTTTTTACCGTCTGCGGAAATCTCAAAGTTGCCCGTACCTTTAACTATAGTTTTCGTTTCCCTATCTTCCAAATCATAAAACTCAATTTTAGGCTTTTCCCCTTTTGTACCCGAATTAGGATAATGAGAAAATACTAATTTGCCTTTTACGGCAAATAAATTATAATAATTCCCGGCATCAACGGGTAGCAATACCAATCTGCTTTCGAATCCGGCGAAATCAATTTTTGTTTCTTTCGATTTATCCTTATCCTCATCCTTTTTCTTTTCTTTATCTTTTTTATCCTTTTTCTTATCCTTCTCAATTTTTACTACGTCATTCTTCGGTTTCAAAGGAGATTCAATTTCCTTTGTTAACGGTATAGCTGCCAATTGGGTTGAATTGGGATACACAAAGGTGTTCTGTAAACTACTATAGAGAGGAGAAAATTTTCTCTTAGTTGTTATGAATAAGTACTTTCCTTCGGGATCGAAAGCGGGTGAATCGTCGCTGTAAAATCCGGAAGTAACTTGATGCAGTTTATTTTCCTTTGTATCGAATATAAATATTGCGGACTGCTGATTGTCCACGCCTCTGGAATAAGCCAGATAACGGGAATCGGGAGACCAGCTAACCGTGAAACCTTCCAACGCACCGTGAAATTTATACAACGCTTTATCTACTTCAATAAAATCTTTATCATCCAAATCGAAAATTCTGATATTCATTGCATTGTCGATGAACGCGACCATCTTCGAATTCGGCGACCAGAATAGATGGTATTTATATTTGCTACCGGTTGATGTTAATTTTTCCGCCGGTTTGTCTGAGTTTATATCTTTCAGATATAATTCATATTCCCCGCTTGCATCGCTCCAATAGGCGATGTATTTACCGTCCGGGGACCATTTTGGATATCTTTCGGCAGAACCGTCTGAATTCGATAAATTGTACACCACTCCATCTTTTGCCGGTAGTGAAAATATCTCTCCCCTTGCTTCAACAACTACCCTTTTCCCGTCGGGTGACACGGATGCATTGGAAATATATCTTTCCACATTCTTCAATTGTGGTAATAACTTAATTTCGTCGTAAATAATTTTTACTTCAACTTCCTTAGTTTGTTCAGTTACCAAATTAAGTAAATACAATTTCCCTTCCGCTTCGAATACAATATCATCGGGGCCGATGGAAGGAAAATGAACGTCGTAATCTTTAAAGTGAGTCAATTGTTTTGTTGTGCCGTCATTCAAATTGTAAACCCAAATATTATATCTTTTTTCTGCACCTCTATCCGAAAGGAAATAAATTTGATTATTATGGAACATGGGCATTTCGTCGTTCGCATCGTTATCGGTGATATTTTTCGATTCAAAGGTTTTGAGATTGAACAACCAAATATCCGCAGCCATTCCACCACGGTAACGTTTCCACGTTCTGTATAATCTTGTTCTCGGGGTGTAGGCCAGCCATTGTCCGTCTTCGGAAACGGAAGCAAATTCACCGTAAGGAACGGGAAGCTTTTGTGCCAATCCACCTTTTGCATCAATTGTGTAAAGCTGGGAAAAACGTTGTCTTCCGCTGTTCCTTGAAGAAGCAAATAATAATTCATCCCCTCCGGGCATCCAGTCAAGCATTCTGTCGTTGTACGAATGGAATGTTACACGGTTCGGAATTCCTCCTTCAACCGGGACTGTGTAGATATCCACATTCCCATTATAATTAGCGCTGAATGCTATGAATTTTCCGTCGGGAGAAAATTTTGGCAGAACTTCAGTCCCTTTGGGAGAAGATAATTTTACTGCGGTACCGCCGTCTTTTTTAACAATCCATATATCCCCCGCATAACTGAAAGTTATCTTATCTTTCGATACATCGGGATATTGAAATAAACGGGCGTCGATTTGAGCATAATTTAAATCGAATAGAATAAATAATAATGCTATTAAAAGTTGTTTCATTTTATTCCCCAAATTAATTAGTGAGATACAAATTTGACGTAATTGAACTTTATTTGTTCATGAATCCGGCCAGCAATTCCTCTGTTTTGTTCCAAAACCGGTCTTGAAGTTCGATGTCATAAGTTGAAGGATGAGATTCAACAGCTTTCATTCTGTCAAAGTATTTTCCGGTAATTCCTTCCACTTCTTGGGATGTTGCGAGATAAACGGATGTATCCGATCCGGTATTCAAATCATTCCCTTCAATGTTGAATCCGGCATGTAAAAGCTTTGTGGAAATTACTCCGGGGTGTAAACAATTTGAAGTAATTTTTTCCGGCTCGAACATTCTTGCCAATTTATAAGTGAATAATACATTCGCAAATTTTGATTGCGCATAAGCGAAATAAGCATTATAACCTTTTTCTCCATTTAAATTATTCAAATCGATTGCTCCCCTTGTATGTGCTATTGAACTTACGTTTACTATTCTTCCCCCATTGCTGTTTATTTTATCAATCAAAATATTGGTTAACAGAAAAGGCGCAAGGTGATTTACTTGAAAAGTTGCTTCAAATCCATCGGCTGTTAATTCAAAATCATTCATATAAATACCTGCATTGTTGATGAGCACATCAATTGAAGGAATGTTCTCTTTTATTTTATACGCCATTGATTTTACATCATTTAACGATGAGAAATCTGCTATAAAATAGGAATGATTCTGTTCTCCATGTGATAAAGAGTTTATTTTATTTAACGCCGATTCGCATCTTTCTTTTTTTCTTCCGTGCAATATTAGATTGTATCCCATTCCGGCAAGTCTTTCCGCCGTTCTTAATCCTATGCCGTCTGTAGAGCCGGTAACAAATATTGTCTTCATACTTTAACCCACATTGTTAATATCAGATTAAGTTACAAGTTAATATATAAATGGAAAAAAGAAAAGGATTTATAGTTTTACAAGCTAGTAAGAAATTGTGTATTAAAAATAAAAAAGCCCCGCATTCACGGGGCTTGGAAACACATTTATAAAGTAACCGGAATTATTTGATCAACATCATCTTCTTGACGTTAACAAAATTACCGGCTTCCATTCTATAGAAATAAATACCGGAATTTAATCTGGAAGCATCGAAAGAAACATCTTTGAATCCGGCTTCCACATTTTGATCCAGCAGTGTAGCAACTCTTTGTCCCAATATGTTAAACACAGTCAATTTAACATGAGAAGCTTTCGGAACTGCTATCCTGATAGTAGTGGAAGGATTAAACGGATTCGGATAGTTTTGAGCGAGTCCAAACTCTTTAGGCAGAGTATTTTCGTCATTAACTGATGTAAACGGTCCGATATCTTCCATACTTCTGGGCATTACTTGATAATCGTTGTATTGATTAAATACACCTATGATATCAACCGGCCAGATTGGTTCAGGATTACCCGGTATTTGGGTATCACTGTCTATTCTCATAATGATTGAATCACCGCTTGCATCGGTAATCATCATATTCACAGAACCTGAAGTCGGCCAAGGATCACTGGATTGTGTTGGCATAACACCGTTGATTTGAACCAATGTAGCTTCGAATCTTTCCGGATCTGCCAAGAAGTCCGCAATAGTACCCGGATATGGAAGCGGATCTCCCGCTGCTCCGTTGTCGATGATATCTTTTGTTTCATCTTCCGGAACTATCTCTGCTAATCCGTTATACATCGAAATTTTACCTATAACAGTATATGAATGACCGATTGATACAGTCGGAACATTACTGGTAAATTTGAACACATTCAAACCACCGGTTGAATCCTGAATGTAAAAATCGATTCTACCGGTTGAGAAAGTTTCATTATCTGTAATAGCCACACCGGAAACCATCGCAATAGCATTCGGGAAAAGTAAATTTCCAGTAGGATCAGTAATTTTAACTGCAGCCATCGGAGAAATTCCCGTAAACAAATCGGTGAGATAGCTTTCCGTTCGATTAGGTTGCGGAGTTGCATCGTCAAAAGCTTCAACAAAATATTCCAATAAATCTCCGTTCCCGAATTCAGAAGCAGGAATAGTAGCTTCATAAATAGAATCGGAATTTGCCGAGGTCATCGGAATCATCTTAAATTCGGACATGTTTACCATGTAGAATAAATTCACCGCTGTTAAAGAATGGTCGTCTTGCACATTCGCAATAATTTTAAGGTCTTCATTATCCAACGGTACTTTCTTGTCTCTAGTTACATCCACAATAACCGGAGGAAGGTCTGTATTTTGGCCTGCGGTACCGGCAATAAGGAATTCATCAACGCGCCATCTTCTCTGTCCCCCATCACTAATATATCTGAATGCGAAAGAAACATTTGAAGAATTGATATTCGAAATATCAATTTTGCCTGAATGAACCCAAGTTTCGGCTTCCGTTTCTGCCGGCATTGTGAAAGACAATGCATCCCAATTTGCAGAATCGGGATCCCCGCCGGTATAATCGGTTGAATAAAGAAGCATCAACTCATTATTATTCTGACCATATTTAAATCTGGTGAAAAATTCCAAAGTTTCATCTTCGAACTGTGTTAAGTCGAAAGAGGGTGAAATCAACCAATCAATACTTGTTGTATCTTCCCGGTAACCATTCATTTCGGCAAAGTAGAAAGTATTATTTGCACCTTGACCTGAAACCACGTGCCAAGATTTATCACTTTGTTTGTCGAATGGTTGAAGTCCGGTGAATTGTCCCGATTCAAATCCGTCATAGAATATTTGAATCAAATTCTTTCCTGTAGTATCGGATACAATCGGAGCATCGGTTACAGCATAATCTATAAATTGGTATTTATTTGTGAAAGGCCAAATGATGAAGAAATATTCTGTATTTTCCATTAAGCCTTCAAATATGGCATTCTCTTCTTGGCCTAACGGCGCATATCTCGGAACCAATGTCATGAATCCGTTAGGAGATGTAAGAATAGGATCTTGTCCGTCAACCGGATCTGTAAAGGTATTAACAGTATCCATCCAAATCAAATATCCGTCCGGCAATACCGCATCGGAAGGAACTTGAGCAGGTAAGTTCCATGTTAATGTTATTTTTGTACCGAATGCAGTAGCTTTGAAATTCTCCGGATATACAGTCGGTTCAGGTTTAATTCCCATCATGTGAGAACCAATATCACTGAAATCATCTTTGCCAAGCACTAACCATTCCGTACTATCTGCAGAAGTCCCCGCAGAAGAAGCCCAATCTGCATTGGGACCGGTAACTTTGGGATGACGAATCAAAGTATGGTCTTTAGTTGCACCGGAAACTCCGGCTACATCCCAAGCACTTCCGGGATCTTCACCCAATACACCGATTACATCTATTACAACCCAAGAATTTGCTTCATTCTTGGCCAGCGCGATATAATCGTCACCGTTAAAGTATGTTATTTCGTCTGTTAAATCTGCCTGCCAAAGGATCGATGAATCAGCCGAAGGATTCATTATAACATAAGTTTCCCCTGGCAATAATGTACCACTTAACAATAATGTATCTCCAGGAGTTGAAGCTCCGTTATTGGCGCGGAACATTGCATAGTTATCCAATTGTATTTCTGCGTTTGTTCCGTTAAAGAGTTCCAACCATTTATTGCTTCCGCTTCCTTCCCCATATTCGGATATGAAGAGATCGGATGCTCCACCCTTTGTGGTGTCCTGTTTAACACCGAAATCGTCTACGCTGCGTGGCAATAATTGATATCCTCCATCATAAGGTGAAGAAGAATCGTATTGGTCTAAAATTCCCACAACGTCAACAGGCCAGGTTGGCTCAGGCATACCGTAAATATCTGTATCCTTATCAATCCTTAAAGTTAAAGTATTTGTTCCACCATCGTCCGTAATGGTTAAATTAACACCGCTTGAAGTTGTTTGTGAATCGGGCCAAGTACCGGATGTTAAACTAACATTTTTAATTACGGTTAATTTTCCGGTAAA
>CAZULK010000128.1:0-7903 GCA_964621225.1 uncultured Melioribacteraceae bacterium
TTCGGCTCAATACTACGTCTGACAGGTCAGTTGAATGTATTATTATGTTTACATATTTAGAAGCCAAAGTCACCCTACTGAAAAGTATATCGGTTACACCACAGATTTAGAAGCCAGATTAAAGAATCATAATGAAGGAAGTTCCAGTTACACAAAAGCCTTCAGACCTTGGAAAAATGAAACCGCCGTAGCATTTACGGATAAAGAAAAAGCGCTTAATTTAAAGAATATCTGAAGTCACACTTCGGTAGAGCTTTTGCATCGAAACACTTCAGAAAGTAATTGAGCCGAAGTCGAAAAGCTAAACCTCGGCTTTAATTCCTAATTAAATTATTTCATCAATATCATCTTTTTAATCGAATAATATTTACCTGCTTTTATTCTGTAAAAATATGTTCCCGAAGATAAATTACCGGCATTGAAATTTATTCTATGTAAACCCGCCGGTAATTCTTCCTTGATTAGCGAATTTATTTTTCTTCCCAGAATATCGTAAACATCGAGTTCAACTAATGAATTGAATGGCAAAGAAAATTCAATTGTTGTTTCGGGGTTGAAGGGATTCGGGTAATTTTGATAGAGAGTGAAGTTATCTGCAATCTCTTTGTTTTCTCTAACATCTGTAATATACCACATTAACAATTTATCCAATAAATAATCATTGCCATCCTGACATCTGGCAATTAATTTGGAACCGTAAGTTCCACTTATAGGAGCGATGTCAAATTGTATATTGCCAAAAAATTGATTGTTTTTCATTAATTGACCTTCAGCAGCCCATTTGTCCGTTTCGAGTGCCTGATTGTAAACACCCATATTTGCCGAATCGGCAAAAGCAGTTCCTCCAATATAATGGCAGTAGAGATTTTCGAACTTAAATGATCCGAAATTCCCGCTTGCGGAATTATTGCTTTTAATATGTCTTTCTTGTACATACATCCCAGCACCGGAATTGAAGCCTATGTAAGTTGTATATGATTCGTTTACGGTATAGTCAATACCGTCTGACGAAATTGTTCCGCTGCTTTGAGCGTTATAATCTCCGAATGCAAACCCACCCGAAACGGTTACGTTTTTATTGCCACTTGTCGTTAAGTTAACGGTCAATTGACTGCCGTCGTAAAGGCTTGTGCCGGTTATTGTTTTGTTGTATTCTATTAAATCCCCGTTCGGACCCGCGTTGCTCTTAATTCTAATATTAAGAGAACCGGAAATCTCAGCATTAAAATCTATAGCATGAGAATTCAGAAAATCTTCGGAATCTCCCTCTGTATAACCGTCGAATGAATAAAATTTAAAATATATCTCTGACCCGTTTGCAAAGTGGATCACCAGTTTATCACTCGGTGAGTAACTGTATGTAAAATAATTTGGATTTGCCGGATTTTGTGTAAGAGTTCCCGTGAATGTTGCAACACCTGTAATTGAACTTGCCAACCATACAGATTCTACTGCGATTGTGGTTAAGTCATCTGCCTCTTCAACAACTCCATAAGCACCGTCGTACATTTCTTTTAAAATATTACTGTAGGATTGACAAAACAAATATGAAGGAATGATATGAATTATTATGATGGAAAGGATTACCCTGAATTTAGCTTTCATTTCGAACCTCCGCTTATAAACTATTATGAAATTAATAGACTATAATGATCGAATAACATTATTGAGAAGTAAAAAAGAGAATGAGTGGATGCTTCTCGGAGGAATTCTAAATTCAAAATAAAAAAAAATGAAAATTAATACAAGGTCTTTTTATCTCATAAAAAGAGGATTAGTCCTTAATTATAGGCTTTCTGCCACACCGGATATTATACATTAAGAATGCTATTCAGTTAACTGTTTGTTACTTATCTCATTCGCCAATTCATCCAGCATAGAGGAGAACTGTTCCAACTTAGCGTTAATCATTTTGCGTCCTGCATTAAAATATTCCTTTGCATCATCAAATAGATCGTAATAATAATTAATTCCGTTTTTGAGATTGTGAATAAACGAATTAAAATATTTTTCGTTCTTCTCGCTAAACTCTTCGGCGCTTTCTTCAATTTTATTTTTAAGATAATCTATATACAAACCTAATTCTTTAATAAATAAATTCGGTCTGTCGCTGCGGCTTATCACGTTTATCCTTCCGTAAATATGGTCAACAATTTCCCGGAAACTCATCTCTCGTTCAAAGTAGGCTATATTCGGACCGGGACACACGGAAACGCCGTCTTCTTTTTTCCTCGGTTCAAATCCTTTCGTCTTATCCACTGCACTTGTAAGTCCCAAGCATAAGCATGCTTTTTCAATAACCTTTTGATACATTTTCTGAGGAACTTCACCATACTTTTCTTTGAGCTCATTCAGTTTCAAATGTTGATACTGACGCGAAGCTGTACAAATCGGTTTATCGGTAAACTCTTTATTAAATTCTATAAACTTTTTCGGACACGAACTGCCGGGTCTGCCTTTTGCAGCCAAACTGAATTTCTCAATATCTTTACTGTTACCCCGCATGCTATTGAACGGCACACCAAGTGGAGATATACCGCTTAGGTATAAATCATCTTCCTTTGCACCGGCCAATTTGTTTAATGTAAATTTATCAATCGTAACAGCCTCGGGTACCAATAAGAAAGGGGAGCCCCAACCGACCGAATCCAGATTGTAATAATTAATTAAGAATTCATGCTCTTCCGATGTCCCCACTCCGCCTTGAGCTGTAATTTTTAATTCCGGATATTCCCTTATCTTTCCGTTAAGCGCATTAAATAAGGCTTCCTTCATAGTGTTTATAAGTTCATTTCTCTTATCTCTGAAGTCTGCCAAAATTGGTCCCATCAAGTGTCCGTCTGTTGCAAATGCATGTCCGCCGCAATTCAGTCCCGATTCAATTCTAAACTCCGAAACCCAAATACCTTTTTTGGCAAGGAATTTTCCTTGAATTAATGCCGAACGAAAATCGCTTACCTTCAATGCAATTTTCTTTTTAATTACTCCGAACTCATTCGGTATAAATTCTTTGAACTTATTCAAATAACCGTACAATCGCGGATTCATCCCGGCGGATAATACCAAGGTGGATTTCAATTTACTCTTTGCAAAGCCGCGAACAGCTGCGTGTGCGTCGTTGAATTCAACCGGCTGTTGCATACCGTTTTTATAATTTGCCGTATCTACCTTCGTCATTATATTTACGTCAATGTTGCCAGGTCTTAAATTCTCATGAAGCCAATTTTTCAGTTCACCAAATTCAAATTTGCTTTTCAATAATTCAAAAAATTCTTTTTTAACCGGGGAATGCTCGGGTAACAAACTGAAATAGTTTTTTAACTCATCAATTTTTTTATCGGCATTCAATTTCAGGTCGCTGATTTTATTGTTCACTAAATCATGGATTAAATCCAAATAGGCAGTTATTCGTGCCGCACGGCAATCCTCATGTTTATCGGTGATAGCATTGAAAGGCAAACCGTTTTTTTCGCTGTAGTACTTTCGTAATTTCTCCAAAAGAATATCGTCAACGAGGGAGACTACAGAATTGATGCCTAACGGAGCTGCTTTTAATGGGGTTGCTACGGAATACCCGATACCTAAAACGGGTATATGAAATGTATGTGTGTTCATTATGTTTTCTTTGTTAAATTAAATAAATCTTGATTAAATAAAATTGAAGATAATTGGTATGAATTTTATAAATCTAATGTTAAGATACGTTAATTATCGGTTATCCCCAAATGAATGGAAATAATTATTGTTATCAATTGAATTATTCCTTGTTGCGTTGCTGTGTAAAAATTATAACTATGCAATGTAAATTAAAAACCCACGGAATGAACCGTGGGCATAAGAATAATATATTGGTAAAACTTTGAGGTAAAAAAATATTTAATTAAAATTTTCTTTCGCCGGGAGCTTTAATGTAAATCCATTCAACTTCAACCCATTTGGCGTCGCCCCAAGTACCGGCGCCTCCGGAGTTAATTACTCTGAATTTGGAATAATTTCCGTCGTTGTCATAAATAAAATAATAATTTCCGTTCACGTCATCCGGCATGCTGGTTTCCCAAGTGTTATTGTATTCCGGAGCGTCAACTCCGTCGAATAAGTTCGTAGCCATTCCGTCTTTGAAATAAGACTTTCTGTAATTTTCGCCCAGGTAATTTGCCGAACGTATGGTAAAGTTGGATCCTGTATAATAAATATCTGTCAATAAACTATCCGCTCCGGAAAGAGCAACCGTCAAACCCGCAGAAAGATCTATTCCGCTCGGCTGTTCGGCTGTTGTTCCGTTTCCTGTTTGCCAAACTTTCAAAGTATCGAAGTGGAGTCTTTCCGGTGTTAAAGTTACATTTAAAATTCCCATGTCGGTTCCAGAGACTGAAACTGAAACAGTTGTATCAACATAATTTGTAAGTTGGAATGTAATGTCGTTCACTCCGATTTTTGTAGTAACCGTATCGGGAGTTGTCCCTTTCGTAACTCCGTCAATTAAAATTGTAGCTCCGGAAGGAGTAGTAAATAGTGCAATTTGTCCCTCTGTAGGAGCTGCAGGTTCGTTTATAGTTTCGTTACAGTTGGTGAATGTAATTAAAGAAATAATTACAGCAACCGAAAGAATTATTTTTCGCATGTAGATGCCTCCATTTTATTTTATTGAAGTTCAAATATAAGTACAATTTTTCCTAAAGGAAATTTTCAATAATTATAAATCATTGAAAGTGTATTTTCAAATAACGAATTATTGATTGCATTAATCCGATTTTATCTGTATTATTGAACTACCACTGCCAATAATTAGCGAGGTGAAAAATGAAAGAAGTTCACGACTTCTCCACTCCTCGGAACCTTTATGAAAAACTTCTGCGGGATTCTGAACGACTCGATTCCGAAGTTAGCGGGGATAATTTATTTAACTTCATGGCAACTGCTTACCGCTTGCAGGCATGGATAAAAAAATCCCCCATGGCTCAGCACGAAACCATTAAACGCCTTTTAAGAAAAGCTTCGCGAAATCCGTTAATGCAAAATTGTAATGCTATTCTCGAGGGTAAAAAACATTTCAGCCTGGAAAGGGATGATGATTATCCCCATCCTGTACTCATAATTGAGGAGGAAAAATTCAATCCTACAGATTTTAAAAATGAATTGAAGGAAATTTTCGATTCTTACTTTCACCAGAAATAATTTTTATGCGGCTATTTTCAATAATAGCCGCTTTTTTCTTTGCATCAATTTTTACTTTCCTTTAAATTTCATGTCTTTATGAAACAGATTATTTTCGATAAATATTCGGGCGCCGGAAACGATTTCGTATTGATCGATAAAAAGAAAAATCCGGATTTAAATCTCAGCGCCAAATTAATTTCCGAACTTTGCGACAGAAGATTTGGCATTGGTGCGGACGGGGTTCTTTTGTTGGATCAATCGGAGTCTATGGATTTTAAATTGGATTATTTGAATTCGGATGGTACGGGCGGAATGCTTTGTGGTAACGGTGCAAGATGCGCTTTGCATTATGTGTTTAATAATGGAATGGAAGATCGTGATTCCGTTACTTTTGAGTCTGCCGGATTGAATTATTATGGTGAAAAACTTTCCGATGATGAATTCAAGTTTAAATTAAATTCTCCCGGTTTTCTTCATCCTGAATTCAGTGTGACTGTTTTAGGAAGAGAACTGAAAGGCTTTTATGCTTACACGGGAGCAAATCATTTTGTGATAGAATTTGCAACCATCAGAGATGCATTCAAATTGAACGATTTGCATTTCGATTCTTTCAATGTGAAATTATTCGGCTCCGAAATACGGAATGCAAAAGAGTTCAAACCGGAAGGAGCAAATATTAATTTTGTTCATTTAGAAGAAGGAAAGGTTTATATTCGTACATTCGAAAAAGGAGTTGAGGACGAAACACTCGCTTGCGGTACCGGCTCCACGGCTGCGGCACTCTTTCTCTCATTAAAAAAGAATATAAAAACTCCGATCGAATTGATAACGAGGAGCAAATGTAAATTAAAAGTTGATTTTAAGTTGAATGGCGGGAACTTTGAGAATATATTCCTTTCGGGGCCCGCAAAAAAAGTATTTTCCGGAACATACAATTATTGAGGAGATTATATGGCAAAAGTTTTGTTCACTACTAAATATACTATTGATGAAAGTAAGGTGAATGAATATCTTAATCTGATTGAAGAACTTAAACTTCATTTTGCGCAAAAAGAAAATGTGAAATTAGAGGTATTTAAAATAAAATCGAAAGCAAATACTTATCAAGAGAATTACGAATACGCTGATGAAAGCGTTTGGGAATCTGCCGATGAAGAGTACGATGAAAGGTACGAGGCATTGATGTCTAAATTATCCGACATGATAATTCCCAAGTCGACTGAAATTTCAACTATGGTTGAACTCTAAGAAAGGAATTTATGATAGAATATTCGGGCGCAGTTCACGTCCATTCAATTTTTTCAGACGGTTCGGGCAAAATAGAAGATATAATTCAAGCTGCCCGGGAAACGGAACTCGATTTCGTTATATTAACCGATCACAATACTCTCAGGGCAAAGGATGAAGGGTACGAAAAATATTATTCCAAAACTCTTCTTTTGGTTGGATCCGAAATTAATGATAAACAAAACAAGAACCACTATCTTGCTTTGGGAATAGATAAAACATTTTCCACAAGGCAACCTGCCCAATCTTATGTGAAAAAAGTGAAAGAGAGTGGCGGAATAGGATTTATTGCTCATCCTCATGAAAAAAGGTCTTCTATGAAAGAACATCCGCCTTATCCTTGGACGGAATGGGGAATTGAGGAATTTAACGGAATCGAAATTTGGAATCACATGTCCGAATGGATGGAGGGGCTCACCGAACAGAATAAGTATAATTATTTCGTTCATCCCCTCAGTTCGATAGTTGCTCCTCCGGCAGAAACCTTAAAAGTGTGGGATGAACTCAACAAGAAGAGACTTGTTGTTGGAATCGGAGGAGTGGATGCCCACGCTCATAAAGTTAATTTACTCGGATTTTTCGAGGTCGAGGTGTTTCCATATAAAGTTTTGTTCAAATCGATTAGAACGCACATTTTACTCGAAGATAAATTGAGCTTTAAAAACAGTAAAAATTACTTTGAAAAAGATTATAAATCGATTTTGAAAGCATTGAAAAGCGGAAAATGTTTTGTTTCGAATTACTACCGCGGTGACGCTAAAGGATTCAGATTTTGGGCGGAAGTTGGAGATAAAACCTACAATATGGGTGACACAATCGATGAGTATTCAAATTGTAATTTAAAGGTTATTGTTCCGAGTGTTGATTCCCAAATAAAACTGATGCTTAACGGAAAAAACATTGATTCCGTGGATGGTCATGAAGCCGAATTCAGAGTAAACAAAAAAGGTGTTTACAGAATTGAAGTATTTTCCGAAGGGAAGCCTTGGATATACTCTAACCCCATTAGGATAGGAATTTAAAATTTATTATGTTAATTAGCTAAAATTTTGACGATTTTATTAACTAAATAAGGGATTTGATGTGTTAACAAAAAAGAAAAAGATTACGAAAAAGCAGATCAAAGAAGACAAATTAGTTTCCACTTACGTAAAGGCACAAGAATTTTTCGAAGAATATCAGAGAAATATTTTTATCGGTGCCGCTGTTTTGGCAGTAATTATTGTAGGTATTTTACTCTACAATAACAAAATAAAAGAAGATAATGCAAAAGCTGCAGCACAAATTGCGAAGGTAATTAATTATTATAATGCAAGGGATTATCAGACGGCAATCAACGGTAAACCTGAAGAAAGCATTGATGGCTTACAGAAAATTGTTGAAGAATACGGTTCTACCGAACAAGGCGAGAATGCAAAAATATTTTTGGCTAATGCTTATTACTTCACGGGTGATTTCG
>CAZULK010000129.1:0-7842 GCA_964621225.1 uncultured Melioribacteraceae bacterium
CCGCACAAAACAAATACGTTGGTGTTAAAAAATGCGGTATGTGCCACAAAAAAGATAAAACCGGAAATCAATTGAAAGTATGGAAAGGTTCGGCTCATGCAAAAGCTTTCGAAACTTTAAAATCTAAAGAAGCAGACGAAATTTCGATGAAAAAAGATGGCAAAAAAGCAGCTGAAAATCCAAACTGCTTGAAATGCCACGCACCTCAATATAATGTGGATGCAAAATTATTAGGCAAAAAATTCAAACTTGAACAGGGTGTTCAATGCGAAACTTGTCACGGTCCAGGTTCTGCCTATGCAAAAATGAAAATTATGAAAGATAAAGAAAAATCTATTGAAAAAGGATTACATCTTTACAAAGATCCTGCAAAAGAATTATGTGTAAAATGCCACAATGAAGAAAGTCCTAACTACAAAGGTTTCGACTTCGAAAAATATTGGGCAAAAATTAAACATACTAATCCTAACAAATAATATGAAAATATGAAAAAGTTTATAACTTTAATATTAATGATTGTGCCGCTATTTACAGCGGCACAGTCGTTAAACGGCAGATTTACTTCTTCACTCTATTCCTTTCAACGATATCAACAACCAAACGAATCTCAATCCTTCATCAGAACATTTCAAACATTAAATTTAAGGCTTAACAAAAACAACTTTTCTCTTAAAGCCAGATTAAATTATGAGTCTGATATACAAACGCCTTTAGATAATGATCCGAGATTGAGGTTCTACAATTTATTTGTCGAATACAGAAACTTGTTAGATGTTGCAACGATTCGTTTGGGAAGGCAATCATTATTTAACGGAATAGCGGGCGGATTATACGACGGGCTGAATCTTAAGTTAAAAACAAAAGGTTATGCCTTAACCGCTTACTTTGGTGGAAATGTTCCTGCATATCAAAAGCTGGAATTAACCAACTCTTTCAGCGAAGATTATGTATTGGGAGCTAAACTGAATATAACTCAACTTGAAAATTTCAGATTCGCTTTGAGTTATATTAATAAAAATTATAAAGCAGAATCATATACCGCGGAAAGATTAGACAGCCTGCTAAATCCAATTACTTACTTGGTGAAGAAGAACTCGAATCAATTCGAATTCGTTAGCGCTGAGGCTTCTTACAAGCCCGGTAAATCGATGAGAATTGATTCCAAATTGGATTATGATCTCAATTTTGCAAAGATTTCAAAAATTGCATTGAGGGGAAGAACGGAAATCGTTAAAAATCTTGGAGTAAACCTCTATTATAATTACAGGGAACCAAGGATAAGATACAATTCTATACTATCCGTATTCAATTATGGAAATACGCAAGAAGTAGAAGCCGGATTGGATTATAAGTTTTCCAAGACTACCACAGTTACTGGTAAATTCGGTGTGGTAAATTATAAAGACGATTCTTCTGAAAGATTGAGTATCGGATTAATAACTCAATATTTTTCGGCAAATTTCAGAAAAACTTTCGGTTATGCCGGAGAATTGGATGCCGTATCCCTCTCAGTAGGAAAGAGTTTATTTAATGGCTTCCTCACTCCTTCCGTGGGATTTTCCTTTACGGAATATAAACTTTCATCGGATAGTGAAAAGAATAAACTTGTATCCTTACTTGCCGGTTTGAATATTCGTCCTTGGCGTTCTCTTTCATTCGATTTACAAGGTCAATATTTAAGCAATAAATATTACCAAAACGATTTCAGAGTATTCTTTAAACTCAATCACTGGTTCAATACTAATTTGGGTATAATCTAAAATGAAGATAAAATATATTTATATATCGTCTCTTTTGATTAGTTTCATCTTTCTTGCAACAACTGTTTCATTATCTCAGGAGGCAAACCGGGATCATTCGAAACTGATAAAATTTTCCCATAAAAACCATTTAATGATGGTTACGGATGATTGTACGGATTGTCATGCAGATGTTCCTGAAAGCGAAAATATTTCTGATAATTTGATTCCGACCATGGATAATTGTGCAAGTTGTCATGATGTTGAAGACGACGAAGAGTGTGGGACTTGTCATTACGAGGATGTGTATGAACCTTTGGAAAACAGAATCTCACCGGTTCGATTCAATCACAAATTCCATTTAAGTGAGCAGAATAAAACTTGTACGGATTGCCATAAAGGGTTGGATAAGGTAGATTATAGCATGCAATCACCTAATGTTTTCCCGGCGATGGATGTTTGTGCTGATTGCCACAATAGTTCCAAAACGGCAACAGATGCTTGTGATGCGTGCCATTATTCGACCGTTGATCTTTTCCCCGAATCGCACAAAGTTGCGGATTTTGAAACAAGTCATAAATTCTTGGCTCAGGATGCAGATGCAAACTGTTATGTATGCCACGAAACCGAGAGTTTTTGCGAAGATTGTCACGTTTCAACAGTTAGAATAGACGAAACAAACACTGCAAAAGATTTTTATGTGCCTTATTCTCCTCATAATTATAAAGACGGCGTTAAGCAGCAGGTTATAACCCGCCGTCACGATTTAAATTATGTTTATAGCCATGGTATTGACGCAATTGGCAAAACAACTGAGTGTCAAACTTGTCATCAAAAAGAAACATTTTGTACCGAATGCCATGAAGGCGAAAACGGTGATTTCAGGGTTGAAGGAATAATGCCCAAATCGCACTTGGTTTCGAATTTTACTACTCTTGGCGTCGGCTCCGGCGGTGGTGAACATGCAGTATTGGCCGAAAGGGATATTGAAACATGTGCATCCTGCCATGATGTTGAGATGGGAGATCCGGTTTGTATTACATGTCATGTTGATAATGACGGAGTAAAGGGAACAAATCCCAAAACGCATCAGGATGGTTTCATGGAAACCGTGCACGGAGATTGGCATAATGATGACGGTTCGGTTTGTTTTACTTGTCATATTACAGCTTCTGCTTCTACAGGCCAGGCCGGTGTAAGTTTTTGCGGATATTGTCATGATAATAATCCAGGTTAATCTATAAAGGTTTGCTATGAAAATGATTAAGAATTTAATTTTACTATTTGCCATCGTTTTAGGATTGTCATTTTGCAGCGATTATAGTTCCACTGTAAATCCGGTTGAAACTATAGGGGTGCATCCAAGCGGGTGGGCAGATAAATCGAATACAAATTTCCACGGAGATTATTTGGCATCAAATAATTTTGATACGGACCAATGCAAAACATGTCACGCTGCTGATTTTACAGGCGGAACAACAGGCCAAGCTTGCAGCGAATGTCATATTGTTCATCCAAAGGAATTTGCAGACTCTACAGCGGCATTACCCCATTTTCAATATATGATGGATAACTCTTATCCGCTTAATCAATGTAAGACTTGTCACGAAAGTGATTACTCCGGCGGAAATACCGGTGTGGCTTGCACCGATTGTCATAAAGCTCCCGGTGGGCCAGAAGCATGCAACACTTGTCATGGTGATTTTTCCGATACAACGGGAGTTAAAATTGCTCCACCCAGAGCATTGAACGGAGAAACATCTACTTCCTACAGGGGAGTTGGTGCTCATTCATCTCATGTATTATTCAATGACTTAAGAAACAATCTTGATTGTAACGTTTGCCACGTAAAACCTTCTTCGGTTAGCGATGCAGGGCACATTGACGGAACCGAACATGCTGAAATTACTTTTGGTGATTTGGCATTAAACGGAAATGCAAACCCGGCGTTCGATGCAAATACATTGAAATGTTCCAATGTTTATTGTCACGGAAACTTTACATTTTACAAAGATTCGAGTGCAAATAATTGGATTTATACAGATAGTGTAATTGTTGGAAACAATTTTTCCCCCGAATGGACAAAGCTGGATGATACGCAAGCGGAATGCGGAACTTGTCATTCACTTCCTCCGATTGGTCACACAAACGCGGGGAACGATCCTACAGCCTCCACCTGTTCCGGATGCCACATAGGAATTGTGGATGCAAATGGGAATATCACCGATAAAGATAAGCATATAAATGGACAAGCAAACGTTTTCGGAAATTAAGTTTAAGGGCTGAGTAATCAGCCCTTTTTTATTTTATATTTGTAAAAAATCTCAATAATGAGAATTTTTATTCCCCTTACATTTAACCGCGATTTTTTTTGTTACTCTCAATTAAATCTAATTTTTAAGTTAAATAAAAAGACAAAACGTAACTTATTGAAATTAAAAGAGTTATGCTTTCCCCCCAATCGCTTTTTTTTTCACAAGTTAATCCATAAAAGCTTATTTTTAATACTCTAAAAATATTTTTTTGGCACGAAACTGGATTAATAATTCAAAATAAATTTGGTAGATTATGCTAGATGCGATTCATTTAATTAACGGTTTACTCCCATTTTTCTACTTGGCAACATTCCTCTTTTATCTTGTTGCTTTTATTAAGGTGAAAACACCTTTAACCAATATCAAAAGGGTTTCCCTTTTCGTTACCTTACTTTTCCATGGGTTATATCTGTTGCTAAGAACGATTGAGTTCGAACATGCACCGATAACTAACAAATTCGAAGTTTTTACGGTTTTGGCTTTTGCGCTTTGTTTTTCCTACTTCGTGCTCGAATTAATTACCGATGTAAGAGGCACAGGTACATTTATCATATTTTTCTCTTTGATCTTCCAGACCATTTCGTCTTTGTTCATTACTGATCTCTTGGTAGTAAACGAAATTCTTAAAAACCGGTTTTTAGGACTTCACGTATTGAGTGCATTATTGGGGTATAGCGGTTTTACAATTTCAGCAGTTTACGGAATTTTATTTTTCTTGTTATATAAAAATCTAAAATCGCAGAAATATGGTTTTTTGTTCGAGCGCTTACCGAGTTTGGAAATTTTGGAAACGATGAGTTTTTATGCGGTGCTTATAGGGTTTACTCTTTTAACTATCGCAATAGTTATAGGCGTTATATGGCTTCCGAAGGCGTTCCCCGATTTCAGCTATTTGGATCCCAAGTTGATTACAACGGGAATGGTTTGGCTGGTATATACAGGCGGAATAATTACCAAATTCGTGCTAAAACTATATGGTAAAAAGGTGATATTATTTTCTATTTGGGGATTTGTATTTGCAATCCTGTCTTTTGCCATAACCAGTATAGTTCAAAGTACTTTTCATTCGTTTAATTGATAATAGAGAAAAATGGAAATTGTTGGTATTTCAATAAATCACAGAACAACTGATGTAGAAACAAGGGAAAAACTTCACCTGTCACACGAAGAGATAGTGAATTTAATCCCGATTTTGAAAGAAAAGTTTTTTGAAGTTGGATTTGTCATATCCACTTGCAACAGAACGGAACTCTTCGGTGTTCCCAGGAAAGGGTTCGATGATTATTCTTCCTTGCTAAGATTGTTGCAAGAATTGAAAGGAATAAACAATATTTCGATGGAAAATGTTGAACGCTACTTCGCTTGCAGTGCTGTTCGACATCTTTTCAAAGTGGCCTCCGGAATTGATTCGATGATTACAGGTGACAGTCAAATTTTAGCTCAAACCAAGGAAGCTTTTCAACTTGCCGAAGATTTGAATTTTACGGATTCGGTATTGAAAAGATTATTCGATACTGCTGTAAAGGTTGGAAAAAGGTCAATTAAAGAGACTGCAATAGGCGAGGGAGCTGTGTCGGTCAGTTATGCTTCCGTGCAGGTTATCGAAAAAATATTTGCAAACTTGAGCGAAAAAAGTGCTCTGGTTATTGGAGCCGGGGAAACAGGTGAATTGGCAGCTCTTCATTTAAGGGATAAAGGAGTAAGCAATCTAACCATAACTAACCGTACATACGATAAAGCGGAAAATCTCGCCGAAAAGGTTCGCGGATTCGTTTTACCATTTGACGGTTACAAAGAGAAGTTGGCTTCATTCGATATCATTATAAGTGCAACAAGTGCACCGGGGTATTTGATTGAGTTTCCGGATATTAAAAATGCAATGAAAAAACGCCGCGGGTCTCCCGTTGTGTTGATGGATATTGCTCTTCCAAGAGATATAGATCCCGCATGCTCCAAACTGGAAAACGTTTTTTATAACGATATCGATTCGCTTCAAAAAATAGTTGATGAAAATATTGAAAAAAGAAAGAATGAAATTCCGGCTGTAAATAAAATCATAATGGAAGAGATGGTAAACTTTTACAGTTGGTACAATACACTTAATGTTATCCCGACAATTAAAAGTTTCCGTGAGTTTTTCGATTCGATTCGAGAAGATGAATTGAAGAAGATTAGACATAAAGTTTCTGACGAAGACTACGTAAAGCTTGAAGATATGACCAGAAGGATGATTGGCAGATTATTGCATTATCCAACTGTAAAATTAAGAGAGGTTGCAGAGAAAGGTGACAACCCTCAGGAAACGGTGAATTATTCTTTAATGCTAAAAGAGTTATTCAACCTTAATAAAAATGGTGTAAATACAGAGGAAAAGGAGAAAGTAAGTGAAAAATAAGAAATTAATAATTGGCTCCCGCGGCAGCGATCTTGCTTTGTGGCAAGCCAATTTCGTTAAAAAATCATTGGAGAAAGCACACAAGGGATTGAAAGTTGAAATCAAACTGGTTAAAACCAAAGGGGATAAAATTCTTGATGTAGCCCTTTCAAAAATTGGAGACAAAGGTTTGTTCACCAAAGAATTGGAAGTGGCTTTGCTTAACGGTGAAGTGGACATTGCCGTGCATAGTTTGAAAGACCTTCAAACCGAAATACCCAAAGGATTGAAATTAGCTGCGGTTACCAAAAGGCACGATGTGGAAGATGTGATCATAGCTCGTAAAAAAAGAATTACACTTGATAAACTTCCCGAAGGTGCAACTGTTGCAACCGGTTCGTTAAGAAGGCGTTCACAATTAAAACATTTGCGTCCCGATTTGAATATAGTTGAACTTAGAGGCAATGTTCCTACAAGAATTAAGAAATTCGAAAAGTCGAAATGGGATGCAATTATTCTTGCTCGTGCCGGTGTGGAAAGATTAAAGCTGAAAAAACATATCAGCTCGATAATTCCTCGAGATGTAATATTACCGGCAGTGGGACAAGGTGCATTGGGAATAGAAATAAATGCAAAGAATAAATTTGCCGAAGAAATTGTTCAAGCAATTCACGACGAAAACAGCTACTATGCAGCTTTAGCCGAAAGAGCATTATTAAAAACATTGGAAGGCGGATGCCAAGTTCCCATAGGAGCATTTGCTGAGGTCAGGTCGAATGGATTGTACCTCGAAGGATTTGTCGGTTCGCTGGACGGAACGGAAACTTACAGAGCAAAAATCCGCGGCAAGAAAAAAGACGCCGAACTGCTTGGCAAAAGTTTGGCGAAAGCTTTGATGAAAGCCGGAGCGAAAAAATTGTTGAAAGAAATTTATGCCGAAGCGGGTAGATAATTGAGCAAAGTCGATAACAATATTGTGCTTATCACCAAGGAAGCCGACGAAGTGTGGGATTCGGTAACTCCATTAATTGAGAATGGATTCGAACTTCTTTTCTTTCCCACATTCAAAACCAAAGCGCTCAAGCCGGTGTTGCAGGAATCACTAAACTCATTTGATTTCGATATTGTTGTATTTACCTCAGGCAACTCCGTTAAATATTTTATGGAGTATTTGGAGGATAATGATATTCTTCCCGATTTTTCCCGCACAAGGGTGATTGCATCCGGTCCGAAAACAAAGCTGAAGTGTGAATTATTCGGATTGAATGCGGAACTACCTGGAAAATTTTCGGCAGAAGGTATTGTTGAATTTCTTTCGAACGAAGATCTGAATGGGAAAAAAGTATTATTCCCTTGTTCTAAAATAGCAAGGAAGGAATTGGAAGAAGGACTGAAAAATTTTGGTGCGGAAGTC
>CAZULK010000130.1:0-2243 GCA_964621225.1 uncultured Melioribacteraceae bacterium
AACATGCCGATAATACTGTGGACATTCAAGAGTTTATGATTATGCCCCACGGAGCAGCTACTTTTGCAGATGCTCTTAGAATGGGTGCAGAAACCTTCCATTCATTAAAGAAAGTTCTTAAAGATAAAGGGTTAAATACTTCAGTTGGAGACGAAGGTGGTTTTGCTCCTAACTTGAGTTCCAACGAAGAAACTTTCGATGTAATTATGCAAGCAATCGAAAAAGCCGGATATAAACCAGGTGAAGAAATAAGCCTTGCAATTGATGCCGCAGCAAGTGAAATGTGGCTTGCCGATAAAGGTGTTTATCAATTCTTCAAATCCGATAAATCGGAACATTCATCCGACGACATGATTAAGATGTACGAAGATTTGGTTGCAAAATATCCGATTGTTTCCATCGAAGATGGTCTTGGCGAAAATGACTGGGAAGGATGGAAGAATTTAACCGCTGCATTGGGCGGCAAAGTTCAATTGGTCGGCGATGATATTTTCGTTACCAATACCGAAATTCTTTCAAAGGGAATTGAAGAAGGTATTGCCAATTCAATATTAATAAAAGTAAATCAAATCGGTACGCTTACAGAAACTTTGGATGCAATCGAAATGGCGAAACGTGCAGGTTACACCAACGTTATAAGTCACCGTTCGGGCGAAACCGAAGATACTACGATTGCCGACATTGCTGTTGCAACTAATGCAGGACAAATTAAGACTGGTTCTGCAAGCAGAACGGATAGAATTGCAAAATACAACCAATTGCTAAGAATAGAAGAGGAATTGGATACCACAGCAATCTTTCCCGGCTTAGCTACCGTAAATTATGGCGGTTAATAAATTACAACTTTTTGAAAGCGCCTTACACGGGCGCTTTTTTTATATTTACTCTAATAGCTAACTTATTGATAGGGAATGAATGCTCTTTATTGGTGAATTGGCTGCTCTTGCGGCAGCATTATTCTGGTCTGTAAATTCCATTGTACTTACCGAAGCCACACATTTGGTGGGAACATTCGCTGTAAATTTAGGCAGATTGGTATTTGCATCCCTTCTTCTTTTAATCACAATATTAGTCTTGGGTGTTGAGATTCATCTCTCCTCCATGCAGGTTTTGCTGTTAATATCCAGCGGTGCCATGGGATTAATCGTTGGAGATACGGCAATGCTGAAAGCATATAAGGATATAGGACCCAGGTTAACTATGCTTTTAATGGCACTTACACCACCGATGGCTGCATTGATGGCATTCATATTTCTTAATGAAACGTTAACCGTACTCCAAACCTCCGGAATTTTTCTTACAATGATCGGAATTGTTTTGGTAATCATCCAGAAAAGATCGCAAGGAGAAATATTTCACTTTACTCTAAAGGGAACAATAGCCGGAATTATCGCTGCATTCGGTCAGGCCGCAGGATTGATATTGGTTAAGCAAGCCTTCGAAATCGGTGTGATAAACGAATTCCTGGCTGCATTCATTAGAATAAGTTCAGCAGTGATATTATTGATTATCTTTGGAAGATTCTTTTCCAAAACTCCAAATCCCATTCGTTTGTTTGCGAGTAACGGAAAGGCTTTGAAATACACATTCTACGGATCGATTCTCGGTCCTTATTTGGGAATTACGGCAAGTTTAGTGGCTCTCAATTACACACTTGTCGGAATCGCATCTACACTTATGTCAACTGTACCTGTGTTGATGTTACCGATTTCAAAATATTATTATAAAGAAGAATTAACATGGCAATCAATTTCGGGGGCAATAATTGCAGTGGTTGGTGTCTCTATGATTTTCTTGTCGTAATCACTCACCATAATCGATTTTGAATTCTGTCAAGTCCGGGATATGTTTTCTTTCTCTCTTCAACTCAAAATTATAAATTATTCTACCTAATTCAGCCAGGAAAGGGATTCCAATTTCATCGTATTCATAATTGTCGTCATTGTATATTTCGTTATTATTAACATGTATAACTGCCGATAACATAAATTCAACATTGTTTTTAAAATCTACTATGTAGGCCACATCCGTTAAGAATCCGTATGCCATGCCAACTTTGTTGAATATTCTAATGTTTTCCGGAATTTTTTCTTTTGAATCCCCGAACATGAAGTATTTAACATAGCTGTCGTAATATTCGGAGGAATCGTAACCGGGGAATCTGCTTTCCCTTGGTAACATCGACATATATTTCCTCAGAAAAGTGTAATCCTCACTTGTTAAATCGAATCTTTTACTTTCAT
>CAZULK010000130.1:2343-7779 GCA_964621225.1 uncultured Melioribacteraceae bacterium
GGATTTGTATATCTGTGGAAATCTTTATCATCCGAAAATATGAATTGGTGTTGAATCAGAACATTTTCATATTCTTTTTCCCACAGCCGGTGATTAAAATATTTCTGTCCCAAAAATTCATATAATCCATTAAATGCATCGTTATCCGAAACAAGAAAAACTTTTTTGATGAATTGCGCGATGCTTGGCTTTCCGTTTTTCGCTGTAGAATCGGAATTCACTTTTATTTGTCCCGGATAAGCCGAATCGATTTCCAATGAAGTAAATTTATTCAGTCCCTCTATGTTCAAACGGTTTATTTTTTCCAATGATAATATACTTGCCGGGAGCTTGACTGTACTTGCCGGATAAAAATAGTGTGAAGAATCCAAGTTAAAACTGAATTCCCTGAAGTGAGGAAAATTTCGCTCATCCCGGTCAATTTGTGTGTAAAGTATTTGAATCTCATATTTATTTAGACTGTCCATTACGTTTGGGAATTTGGAGTGTAAATCTCCCAATATTTTCGGGTCTAAATTCGATTGACCGTACATAATTCCTGCCATTATTGTGAATATGATTATTTTATTAATCATCGCTTTTCTTTCGTTAAATCAACAATTTAACTTATCAAATTAATATTAATAATGCTCTGATCTTTTAATCTTGACTTTTTTTTCCAGATTGAATAATTTGACCTCCATAAATTTAGAATTTGAGGTAAAATTAATGTCAGACGAAAATAAAATTGTTGAAGATTTAACCCAATCGGAATATAAATGGGGTTTCGTAACGGATATTGAGACGGACGAAGCGCCAAAAGGATTGAACGAGGATATTATTCGATTCATCTCCGAAAAGAAAGGTGAACCGGAATGGATGTTCGAGTGGCGGCTTAAGGCATTCCGCCATTGGCAAAAAATGGAAGAACCCGACTGGGCAAAAGTTATTTATGAAAAAGTTGATTATCAGGATTTAAGATATTACTCGGCACCGAAAAAGAAGCCTAAATTGGAAAACTTGGAAGATGCCGATCCTGAATTGATAAAAACATTCGAAAAATTAGGTATTCCTCTCGAAGAGCAAAAGAGATTGGCCGGTGTTGCTGTGGATGCGGTATTCGACTCCGTTTCGGTTGCAACCACCTTTAAGGAAACACTAAAAGAACAAGGTATTATTTTCTGTTCAATTTCGGAAGCGATTAAAGATCATCCGGAGTTGGTAAAAAAATATCTTGGCTCGGTTGTGCCTTATACCGATAATTTCTTTGCAGCGCTTAATTCGGCTGTATTTTCTGACGGTTCGTTTGTATATATTCCCAAAGGTGTTCGCTGCCCAATGGAACTAAGTACTTATTTCAGAATTAATGCCCAAGAAACCGGGCAGTTCGAAAGAACTTTAATCGTTGCCGACGACGATTCGTATGTAAGTTATTTGGAAGGATGTACAGCTCCCATGAGGGACGAAAACCAGCTGCATGCTGCGGTTGTTGAGCTGGTTGCTTTGGATAATGCCGAAATAAAATACTCTACCGTACAAAATTGGTATCCCGGCGACAAGGAAGGTAAGGGAGGAATTTACAACTTCGTTACCAAACGTGGTGCTTGCAGAGGTGTAAATTCAAAAATTTCATGGACGCAAGTGGAAACGGGTTCGGCGGTAACATGGAAATATCCCAGTTGTATTCTTCAAGGTGATAATTCCGTTGGAGAATTTTATTCCGTTGCCGTAACTAATAATTATCAACAAGCGGATACCGGTACAAAGATGATTCATATCGGTAAAAACACAAAAAGCACAATAATTTCAAAAGGTATTTCTGCCGGTAAAAGCCAAAATTCATACAGAGGATTGGTTAAGGTTACAAAGAATGCCGAAGGTGCCCGTAACTTTTCGCAGTGTGATTCGATGTTGATGGGCGATAGATGCGGAGCGCATACGTTTCCGTATATAGAGGTTGACAATGATTCATCCGTTGTTGAACACGAAGCAACTACCTCAAAGGTTTCCGAAGATCAAATATTCTACTTGAATCAACGCGGTATTGATGCCGAAGATGCAGTGAATATGATCGTGAACGGATTCTGTAAAGAAGTATTTAATGAATTGCCCATGGAATTTGCAGTGGAAGCACAAAAGCTTTTGGCAATTTCTTTGGAAGGCAGTGTAGGATAAATTTTAATTATAAGTAGGAAGAAAAACATGTTAAAAATTAAAGATTTAAAAGCAAAAGTTGACGGTAAAGAAATTTTAAGAGGTATTAACCTCGAAATAAAGAAAGGTGAAGTTCATGCAATTATGGGACCGAACGGTTCGGGGAAAAGCACTTTGGCAAATGTGCTTGCCGGACACGAAGGCTACGAAGTGACCGGTGGTTCTGTTATTTTCGAAGGTAAAGAACTTCTCGAACTCGCTCCCGAAGACAGGGCAAGGGAAGGTGTTTTCCTGGCTTTTCAATATCCTATTGAAATCCCCGGTGTTTCAAACAATACTTTTCTTAAAACGGCACTGGACGAAATCAGAAAATATCGTGGAGAAGAAGAACTTTCGCCAAAAGAATTTTTGGAATTATTGAAAGAAAAAGCGGCTATACTCGAGATGAAACCTGATATGCTAAGCAGGGCTGTGAATGTTGGTTTTAGCGGTGGGGAGAAGAAACGTAACGAAATTCTTCAATTACTAATGCTTAATCCCAAACTTGCTCTATTAGATGAAACCGATTCCGGATTGGATATTGACGCTTTAAGAATTGTGGCTAACGGTGTGAATAAATTCCGTAGTCCTGAAAACGGCGTACTTCTGGTTACGCACTACCAAAGATTACTCGATTATATTATTCCCGATTTTGTTCATGTCCTTTATAAAGGAAGAATTATTAAATCCGGGACTAAGGAACTCGCTTTGGAATTGGAAGAAAAGGGTTACGATTGGATAAAAGATGATAATTATGCCGAAGAAACTGCTTAAGGAATGAAAATGAATAATAAACTGGAAATAATAGATCACTACAAAAATATTTTTAATGATTTTAAGAATCATTCTTTGTTGAAAAACAATTCCGCTATTGAATCTCTTTCTGCGATTGGATTCCCGACATTAAAAGATGAGGAATGGAGATTCACAAATGTATCTCCGATATTGAAAGAGAAATTCAGTCCATTCGGGGAAAATGCCGTTGAGTCTTCGGAAATAGAAGATCATCTATTGAGTGGATTTGAATTTGATAAATTGGTCTTCGTCGACGGTAAATTCAATCCGGAATTATCGGATGAATTTACTCTGCCCGAAGGAGCTGTAATAGGTTCATTGAACAAGAATTTTAATGATTTCGAAGAGGTTATTCATAAACACTTTTCCGAATCCAATGAATTCAAAACCGGTTTTGATGCACTCAATACTGCCTTTACACAGGACGGAGTGTTTGTATATATACCTGTGAATACAATTATAGAGAAGCCGGTTCAAATAATTTACTATTCTTCGAAAGAAGAAAAGTTAAATACACCCAGAAATATAATAATTGCTGAAAAGGGTTCATCGGTTAAAATTGTAATGAACTACTGTGGAAGAAACAACTTAAAATATTTCACAAATAGTGTAAATCAATTTTTCGTTGATGAAAATGCAAATGTTGATGTTTATAAATTTCAAGATGAAAGTCCGGAAGCGTTTCATATAGATAAAACAGATATAGTCCAGACAACCAACAGTATATTTTCCCACTATTCATTTGCTTTCGGTTCATCTCTTAATAGAAATGATATCAATTCTAAATTGGACGGCGAAAATGTAACATGTAATTTGTACGGGCTTTATTTAGGGAACGGCAAAAGACATATTGATCACCATACATATGTAGACCACGCTAAACCAAATTCGTTTAGCAATGAGTTGTACAAAGGAATTATGGATGACCAATCCAATGGAGTTTTTAGCGGCAAAATATTGGTTCGCCAGGATGCTCAAAAAACGAACGCATATCAATCAAATAAAAACGTTTTATTGACAAAAGAGGCAAGTGTTGATACAAAACCGCAATTAGAAATTTATGCTGATGATGTTAAATGCTCTCACGGTGCTACTGTTGGAAGGTTAAACGAAGAAGCTTATTTTTATATCGTCTCCCGCGGTGTGCCGTCTGAATTGGCAAAATCAATGTTGATAAGGGCATTCGCATCAGATGTAATTGAAAAGGTTAAAATAGAAGGATTAAAAAATACATTGAACCATCTGCTTTTTGAACATTTACATAGAGTTGAAATTTAATGTTGAACAAAGACCAAAATACCATTTCCGCTTTCGATGTAAAAGCCATACGGGAAGATTTCCCGATACTTAAGCGTGAAGTTAACGAAAAACCTCTGGTTTATTTGGATAATGCCGCAACCACCCAGAAACCGCAACAGGTGATTGATGCCATATCCCATTATTACGCATACGAAAACGCCAATATCCATAGGGGTTTGCATTTCCTTAGCGAATTGGCTACCGAGCACTACGAAGAGGCGAGAACAAAAATAAAGTCGTTTCTAAATGCTCTTAGCGCCTCGGAAATTGTTTTTGTAAGGGGAACCACGGAAGGTATTAACTTGATTGCTTCGACCTTTGAGAGAGCAGGAATATTAAACCCCGGTGATGAAGTTATCATTTCGAATATGGAACATCACGCTAATATTGTTCCCTGGCAATTGATTTGTAATGGCGGAGTAAAATTAAAAGTTATTCCCATTGATGATAACGGGGAAATAATTTTTGAAGAATACGTGAAGCTGTTTACGGAAAAAACCAAACTTGTTTCCGTTGTTCACGTTTCGAATGCATTGGGAACAATCAATCCCGTTAAAGAAATAATTGACCATGCCCATAAAATGGGTGTACCTGTTCTGCTGGACGGTGCCCAGGCTGTTGCTCATCAAAAAGTTGATGTTCAAGAACTTGATTGTGATTTTTATGCATTTTCCGGTCACAAAGTTTTTGGTCCTACGGGTATAGGGGTACTTTACGGAAAGACTAAATATTTATCCCAATTACCTCCGTATCAAGGCGGTGGAGATATGATTCGTACCGTAACTTTTGAGGAGTCTACGTTTGACGATCTACCCAATAAATTTGAGGCCGGAACTCCCAATATTGTCGGGGGAATTGCTCTCGGAGCGGCAATAGACTATGTTAATTCCATTGACCGTATCGGTGCATCGGAACATGAAGAGGAACTGTTGCACTACGCAACAAATAAGATGACACAAATTGACGGATTGAGAATAATTGGTAATGCTAAAAATAAATCTTCTGTGATATCATTTACTATTGAAGGGATTCATCCTTACGACATTGGTACACTACTGGATACCCACGGTATTGCAATCAGAACGGGGCACCATTGCACTCAACCTGTGATGAGGAGATTCGATGTGCCTGCCACGGCGCGGGCTTCTTTCGCATTCTATAATACGATAG
>CAZULK010000131.1:0-7682 GCA_964621225.1 uncultured Melioribacteraceae bacterium
GTCAATCCCTTTTTAATTTTTATCATTCTGTTAAAGAACCACTGACCTCCCCGACCAGCGGGAGGACTAAAACTTTGGCCATTTAAAGCAAAAAGGATAAGAAGCAAAAAGAAGAGCAATCTAAAAGATTGAATAGCTTTTTACTTTACCCTTTTTACTAAAATGTGGTACCGAGGGCCGGGCTCGAACCGGCACGTCCTAAAAGGACACAGGATTTTAAGTCCTGTGCGTCTACCAATTCCGCCACCCCGGCACAAGGAATTGTTCTAACTCTTTCAAACAACAACACAAGGGATATCCGTCTTACACTAACCATCCACTCTTCACTCAACCATTCGGATTCCCGACTTGCATTATTTTGACATAGTCTTCAAAAAACGAATTACAAATATATACCTTTATGCCAATTTGCGCAATCGTTGGAAGACAAAAAATGTTAATAATATTTTGTTTTGCTTCAAAATAAAATTGTTTTTTCATTGGAAAATGAAATTTTAATGATCAAAACCAGTGAGGTGCAAGTGAATCAATCATTCTACGGAGTGTATCTTTATTGGTCTTCTCTATTTTTTCTTTTCTTGGAATAGGATCATAGGGTTGTTGCGGGTCGTGAATATCGAAAACCTCTAATGCTCTTAGTTCCTTTTCCCATTTATCTATAAAATCATTGGGTAATTTTTCCGGCAATTCTTTCCCGAAAATTTCCGCAAAAAGAATACTCCAAATTCTGAACGTTGCCGTTAATGAATATCCCCCACCGAGAGTAAAAAGGATATTCCCTTTGGAATGTTGATTACCAAGATCGATTATAGTTTTGAATGCTCTTTGGTAATCCCTTGTTGTTAGCATCAAGTCTGCCAACGGATCGGAAAAATGAGCATCTGCGCCGGCTTGAACGACCATCACATCAGGTTTAAAGAATGAAAGTGCTCTTGAAAGAGATTCATTCAATACATACAAAAAACTTTCCCCTTCCGTAAACGGTTCAAGAGGTAGATTGGCTTTCAGCCCTCTCCCTCCGCTACTTCCCATTTGATGCAACCATCCTGACCCGGGGAAAAGATATTCCCCCGATTCATGAATTGACAATGTAAGCACATGTGAATCGGAATAAAAAATTTCTTGAACCCCGTCGCCGTGATGAACATCTATATCCAAATAAAGCACATACATTCCATTATCTATAAATTCTTTTATGGCTAACGCAAGATCGTTATAGATACAAAATCCGGCAGCATAATCATAATGTGCATGATGAAAACCTCCGCCCAATTGTAATACTTTATCGGCTTGATTTTTTATTATCAATTCTGCTCCGGTTAATGTACCACCACATTGCCATCGTGCGGCTTCTCCCATATTTGGGAATACCGGATTATCTGCATTGCCCAAACCAAACTTTTCAATGTCATCAACCTTCTTTCCTAGTGAGGCATTTTCCACACTTGTAACATATTCCTCGGAATGGATAGAAAAGAGTTTCTCCGGTTTGATCAGTTTCGGTTCAACGTATTCAATTTGACCGAATATAGAATTTATTAAATCCAAAGTCATTTGGTTACGGAGGGGACTGAACGGGTGATTTTCGCCCAGGTTATAATGATTATATTTTTCCGAATAAATTAGTCTTTGCATGATATATGTGGAGGCCAAACAACTTCGAAACCGGATTTACACAACTCGTCTGCAAGTAATCTCATTTCGATTGTATTCAATCTCAGCACCAAACGAGTTTTGCCGTTTTCCAAATAACTTAATATTGAATGAATATTAATTTTCTTTTCCGCCAATAAGGCAGTCAGTCTGGCAAGTTCTCCCGGTTTATCGTGTAATCTGATATCCATCCTACCCGATGGTTTATGAGATCCCGTCAAATGAAGCATGGCGTCAAGTATATCTGCACCGGTAACAATACCAACTAATACGTTTCCTTCAAGAACGGGAAGGCAGCCAATCTTTAATTCTCTCATTAGCTGTAATGCCGATTCAATAGGTTCATTTACCATTACTGATTCAACTGGATGACTCATTATTTGTTTTACTTCTGTCCCGGGATCGAAAGGATGTTCTGCTAGCTTACTTGTAGCTAAGCGTAAATCTCTGTCCGATATTATTCCCACCAACTTTTCCCCTTCCATTACAGGTAAATGACGAATGTTCTTTTCATTCATCAATTTGTAAGCTTCCGCCAATTTCATAGAGGTGGGAATTGTAATCGGGTTTTCATGCATTATTTCACGAATTATCATTTAAACCTCTTAGTATTGAGGGAGATTACTCCCTTTGGTTTTCAACTCTATCTCGATGTTACTAATTGTGTAGTCTTTATTGCCGATAACATCCATGGATAGTTGCCACAACCATGGAATTTCTTCAATCATCTGGGAAAGTTTACCAATGATATTCCCCAGTTCATCATCACTCTTCAATTCCAAAGCCGAAAGTATTTCAAGAATATCTTTATCTGTCAAAGGTGTAATTCTGATTATGGTTTTCTTCCCCCTTTGTAATATCTTAATGGTCGGACCGAATAAAGGATCGGGAGTAATTAGCAACCGGTAGCTTGATACCGATTCCGTGGAATTATATCTGTATCCAAAATATTGCAATAAGGATTTTGAATCTTCTTGGCCTAATTGAATAATCTCTTCCTCTCCGGAATGATGCAACAGTTTAGTGACAAATTCTCTTGCCCCTTTAACATCAACATCTTCGAACCAAACCAATTTACCGGCACCAAGTTCAACGAATTTTGAATATTTGGCCACCTTACCGAGTGCTCTTGCTGCCGTCTCCGGAAAACGGAATGTGGGGAAGGAAAACAATTTATCCTCTTTGCTAAAAACAATTGTTTGACTTTTACCCATCATACACAACACAACGGGTTTGTCTTTTATCTCTCCGGTGCCCGCTTTTTTTATTCCTTCAGTAATTGCTTGAATAATTTCTTCCGGTTCAATTTGTCCCAATCCAGCAAAACCAATTAGGAGTGAATTAACCGATTCCTTTGCATATAAATCACTTACTGCTTTTCTATAATCCGTAGCTGTGGCAAATGCTCCCAAATTTATTAGGTTATCCTCGGTAGTAGAAAGCTCATTTGCATCTGCAGCATCAGCAAAAAGAGTAACCATTCCTGCCGAATTACCAATAATCCCAACACCGTTTCCTTTTGGTAATGGTTGAGAAGAAAGTATTGCGGCCACATCAAATAATTCTTCCAATGTATCCGTAACAATCATTCCGGTTTGAGAAAAGAGAGCATCCACTTCATCCAGCGCAGTAACCGAGGAGGTGTACTTTGTCTTTGTTGTAAATGCACCGGCGCTGCTTCTTCCGCTTTTAACACACAAAATTGGTTTTTTGTATGACATTCTCCTAGCAATACGAACAAATCGACGCGGGTTGCCGAATGTTTCCAAATAGAGAATCGCAAATTTTGTTTGATTATCCTCTTCCCAATATTGAAGTAAATCGTTGCCTGATACATCGGCTCTGTTTCCCGCTGATACGAATGATGTGAATCCAATACCTCTTTCTTTCGCATAATTCAGAACCACAATCCCAAGCGCCGCGCTGTGAGAGAAAAAACCGGCCTTCCCGAACGGAGGCATAGTCGGCGAAAGAGAAGAATTCATGCTTACTGAAGGCGAAGTATTTATGACACCCAAACAACTCGGGCCAACCAACCGGACTCCATGTTTACGAATTATTTTTACAAGTTCTTGTTGACGTTTAATTCCCTCATCTCCTGCTTCGGCAAATCCTGCAGAAACAACTACAATGCCCCGTGCCCCTTTGTGAATAGCTCTTTCCACAACTTCATTTACAATGTCGGCTGGTACTGATACTACCGCCAGATCAATTTCCGTAGGCAATTCCGAAATTTTAGAATAGGCTTTTACGCCCATTATTGAATCTGCTTCTTGATTAACGGGATAAACAGTTCCTTTAAAATTTCCGGAGATTAAATTTCTAAAAATTTTGTTACCGATTGATTTTTCATCTCTTGAAGCACCAATAACTGCAATACTTTTGGGAGCCAATAATGGTTTAATTGAATTAGCCACGGCAATTCTTTCTCTCAAACCTGCTCTTTCCCAAAGCCACATCGATGCATCCACAGGGAATTCGAGGTGAACTGTGTCCGATGACCAACTTTGGTGAATCCCGAATCCCGAGCTTTTAAATACTCCAATCATTGCTGTATTTTCGGGTAGTACTTCGGCTTCAAATTCTACAAACCCTTGTCCGGCTGCTATTCCAGCTAATCTTTCTAATATCGTTGTACCAATTCCTTTCCCCTGATATTTATCGGCTATTAAAAATGCTACCTCTGCGCTTCTTCCGTTAGGCATTGCAACATAGTTGCCTAAACCGATAATTTCTTCGTTATCATTCTCTCCCGAAATTGCAAGTAAACACCCGTTGTTTTCAAAATCGCTCGAACAGAACATATTGATGGTAGATTCAGGTATTTGTGAAACAGAAGCCATAAACCGTAGACGCAAACTTTCTGCGGATACGTTCTTAAAAAAACTTCTTACAAGTTGTTTGTCATTTTCATTGGCCGGGCGCAACAAAACACCCTGTCCGTCTTTCAATAGGACATGTTCTCTAAAGTTCTTTGCATCGGGAATAATTCTGAACATCTAATTCTCAATTAATAATTAACTGAAAAATATGGGTTTAAAAGATAAAAAAAAAGGCTCTCTTTCGGAGAGCCTCAATTTTAAGCAAGTTCTTGTATTTGCTGCACTACTTGTGGATTGGCGAGTGTTGTTACATCGCCAACATCCTGCTTATTTGCTACGGCAGCAAGAACCCGCCTCATTATTTTACCTGATCTCGTCTTCGGCATATCGGGAACAATCCATACCTTGCCCGGTTTGGCGATAGGACCAATTTCCTTAGCCAAAGTATCGGTAACTTTTTTCTGTAATTCCTCGCTCGGTTCGAAACCGGGTTTTAATGAAACAAATACATGAGGAATTTTACCTTTTACTGGATCAGCAACGGGAACAACAGCTGCTTCACCAACTTCGTCAACCATTAATGCAGCAGATTCCAGTTCCTTTGTTCCTAATCTATGTCCGGCAACATTGATAACGTCATCAATTCTACCGAGAATTCTGAAGTAACCATCGGGCGCTTCAACCGCACCATCACCGGCAAAATAGGGCCAATCACGCCAATCCTTGCTTTCCGGATTTTTATTATACCTTGCATAATATTGGCGCACGAAGCGTTCGTCATCTCCCCAAATGGTCAGCATTCTTCCCGGCCATGGGTTACGGATTACAATATTTCCTGCCTTATTTGAACCTGCAGGAAGCGGATTACCGTCGTCATCCAAAATAGCCGGATAAATTCCAGGCATTCCCGGGCCGGCACTACCCGGTTTCATTTTATGCAAAGCCGGAAGTGTGGAACACAAAAAGCCACCGGTTTCCGTTTGCCACCAAGTATCAACAATTACGGCTTCTTTCTTGCCCACAACCTCATAATACCATCTCCAAACATTTGGCTCAATCGGTTCGCCAACTGTGGTCATATGTTTGAAGTGATAATTGTATTTGGAAGGTTCATCCGGGCCTATTCTTCTCAATGCACGAATTGCCGTTGGAGAGGTGTGGAAGATATTTACGTCTAATTCCTCAGCCACGCGCCATGGTCTTCCCGCATCGGGATATGTCGGCACACCTTCAAATATAACCGACGAAGCAGCTAATGCTAACGGTCCGTATACAATGTATGAATGCCCGGTAATCCAACCTATATCCGCCATACACCAATAGACATCTTCGGGATGAATATCCTGTACGTATTTGGAAGTACCAGTGACATATGCAAGATAACCTCCGGTAGAATGTTGAGCTCCCTTTGGTTTTCCTGTGGTTCCCGAAGTATACATTAAGAAGAGTGTATCTTCCGAATTCATTTTTTCGGGTTCAACTTCTGCATGATAGAACTCTTTTATTTTTTCATTAACTATCACATCTCTTCCTTCTACCAAAGGTGTCTTTGCCGAATATTTACCTGGATACCTTTGCCAAATAAGAACATGTTCCACAGTTTGACCTTCTTTTGCAGCTTCTTCGCAGGCAATATCGGCTTTTTCTTTATGATCGATAAGATTACCGCCTCTGTAATATGAATCCATTGTGATTAATATTCTACTTTTTGCGTCAACTATACGATCGGCACAAGCTTTTCCGGAAAAACCGGAAAATACTTGAGAGTGAATTACTCCGATACGCGCACAAGCGAGCATTACAATTGGAAGTTCTGCAACCATGGGCATATGCAGAGTAACAGTATCTCCCCTCTTCAAACCGTAAGATTTAAGAAGAGCAGCAAATTCATTCACTTTAACGTAAAGCTCTTGGAAAGTGATATGAGTTATTGGCTCATCTTCCGGTTCGGGGACAAAGTGTAAAGCTGCTTTATTTTTATATTTTGCCAAGTGCCTATCAATGCAATTGTAAGAAGCATTAAGCTTGCCTCCGACAAACCATTTGAAAAAAGGAGGATTGGATGAATCCAGTGTAGTATGCCAATATTCGTACCAATCGAGCATATCGGCATATTCTTTATAGCAATTCGGGAAATTGTCTTCACCGAATCTTTCCAGAATGGTTTCATCCGTCATATTTGCTTGTGCAATAAATTTCGTAGAGGGATAAAAGTAATCCTCCTCTTTCCAGTGGACGGCTATTTGAGCTTCGGTTACATTGTTTTGATCTTGATTTTCTGCCATAACATACTCCTCATTATTTTTTAAAAATTATCCAACAGGTAAAACTGTTTTACCGTAGGTTTCGTTCAAAACTTGAGCTAGAGCAAGATAGAAAGCCGAAAAACCGCAGAGAATACCTTCCCAACCTGCAATTGTTTTAACGGCACTACTTCCGGTTGCATCCCCTATAGCTAAAAGCCAGAAAAGGATGAAAAGCGTCAGAAACACAACTTGTAAAGCTTTATTATGTTTAAGGGTCGCAATCCACATTACGAATGTAAACAAACCCCACATAAATAAATAAGCAACCATAGCACCTTCTGCAGCTTTATCGAACCAGCCCCACTTAGGCATAAGAATAAGGAAAACGAGGGTTTCCCAGAATAATCCGTAAGATAAGAATGCGGTGGTTCCGAAAGTATTCCCTTTTTTCCATTCCATCCATCCGGCAAAGATTTGAGCCATACCACCGTAAAATAGTCCCATTGCAAGAATCATACTACCTAAAGGATAAATACCTGCATTGTGTAAGTTGAGTAAAATTGTTGTCATACCAAATCCAAGCAAACCCAATGGTGCCGGATTGGCAGTGGAATCAACCAAGCGAGTTTCTTCTGACATAGTTACCTCTTAATTTGTTAGTGAGTGATTAGTTTAAGGATTCGATTATTCGTTTTAGTGTTATGGAAAGTAATCACTTCTATTGGAAATCAAGAGTTTGTGAAGAATGTGTTCGGAGGGATGAATATCAAGAGTAATATTGTGAATGCGATTAAAATCGATGAGTGTTAATAAATTATCTCTCAGTAGAAAAAATAAATCTTGATGTACTGGTCCCATAAAAAAAAGAAATAAATTAATGAAAAAGACTGACTTAAACTTTAAATACCGATTAATTTCTTATTCGTACATCAAGATATTAAATAACCTTAATATCTTATTA